>JADMIG010000037.1 GCA_015478725.1 Chloroflexota bacterium
GCGTCGTCGCTCGATCGGTGGGCGTCCGTATTCGGGAGTCTCGGCCTCCAGCTCGCGGTGTTCGCCGAAGGCGTGTCGACGGCGGACAAGCCTCGCGACTACGAACACCTCAAACGCCAGCAGCTCATCGTCATCGCCGCCGCATCGGGTGGCTGGACGACCAGCATCGAGGCTCGCGTCGATCGGATCCCTCATCCATCGAGGTCGGTCGACGTGTTACTCGTCCGGTTGGCGCGTCGGGAAGCCGTCGTCGTCGAAGTCTGGGACTGGCTCGACGACGTCGGCGCCGCGCTTCGTGGCCTCGACGGCAGGGTCGCCTCCGTTCGCGCACAGCTCGCGGCTCGATCGGGCGGCGATGGGGAGTGGCATGTCGGCGGCCTCTGGGTAATCCGCGGAACACGACGGAACAGACGACTCGTCGCCGAGTTCCGGCACCTGTTCGCTGCGCGCTTTCCCGCCACTGGGGCGGCATGGTCCGGCGCCCTCGCGGACCCTACGACCCCGATGCCGTCGGCGGCCGGCATGCTGTGGACGGACGTTCGCGGCGAGCGGCTCCACCCCGGTCGGGATCGGGACGAACGGACCCGTCCCGGTCGGGATGGGGGCGACATGACGCGCTACCAGCCCCACGATTAGCCTGCGCCGCTGGACGGACGCCGGTCCGTTCCAAAGAAGAACGGACCCGAGCGCGACCAGGTGCGCGCTCGCCAGAACGGACCCGAGCGCGACCAGGTGCGTTCCGACCAGTGACGTGCTACCGCTGGCGAGCCCGCGGCGATGCCCGCCAGATACGATCCGAGCGTGAAGTTGGGCGCGCGTGGCAGGGTCGAGCGTCGGCGACGCGCCGGGTGATCGGCCTACTGATGGCGGCGACAGAGCCGACCCGCAGCACCGGTGGGATGGCCCAACCGGCTAGGCCAACGATGCGGCATCATGCGCGGATGGAACTCCCCGAGGCCGCGGCACCGATCGAGGCGTTCGGCGGGACCCCGGCGACCACAGCCGCCGCAGCTCCACCGGCCGCCGCAGCTCCACCGGCCGCCGCAGCTCCACCGGCCGCCGCAGCTCCCCCGGCGACCAGCGCCGCAGCCCAGGCCGAAGCAGCCGCCACCGCGCCGCCGGCCGCCACCGCGCCGCCGGCGACCACCGCCGCCGAGGCCGAAGCGGCCGACGCCAACGCGAAGCGATCCCTCATCCTCCTCGTGATCGCCCACGCGGTGAACCACTCCTACGCGGTGCTCCTCCCCCTCATCTTTCTCAGGATCATCGACGAGTTCCACGTCACGGAAGGACAGATCGCGTATCTCGCGGCATTCGGATCGGTGGCCTCCGGGCTCGTCCAGCTGAGCTACGCGTCGCTCACCCGGATCCTGTCGCGCCGCGCCCTCCTCGGGATCGGCGGGGTCATCTTCGGGGGCGGGTTCGCCGCCCAGGCGCTCGCCAGCGGCTTCGGTACGTTCGCGATCCCCAACGTGCTGTCACGGATCGGCGGATCGCCCCAGCATCCGGTCGGCAACGGGCTGCTCACCGAGCAGTTCCCGCCCCACCGGCGGGGCTTCGCGATCAGCGCCCACATCGCCGGCGGCAACGTCGGGACGGTCGTCGTCGCTCTCATCGGCGCCTCGATGATCGGCGCGCTCGGCTGGCGCACGACGTCGATCCTCTTCGGCATTCCGGCGATCGTCATCGCAGGCCTCATCGTGATCTTCATCCGCGAGCACGGATCGGATCGGGCGGCCGCCCTCGCCCACGGCAGCGTCCGCGACGCGTTCCGCCAGGTGTTCCGGGACCGCGATCTCCGCTGGCTGTACCTCACCTCCGTGCTCGGCGGCGGCGGCCGGGGCCTCGGGGTCGCGAACCTCTTCGCCCTCATCTACCTGACGAAGGTGATCGGCGTGGATGCCGCCACCTCCGGCCTCATGTACGGCGTCCTCATCGTGTTCTCCGTGCCGACGCCCCTCATCGCCGGCTGGCTGTCAGATCGGGTCGGCCGCAAGCCGGTCATCGTCGGCGTCTATGTCGGCGGCGCGATCGGCTACGTTGCGTTCCTCCTCGCCGGATCGAGCATCGTCGGCCTGTGGGTCGGGCTCGTCATCATGGGTTCGTTCAGCTTCGCCGAGAGTGGGCAGCTCCAGGCGCTGCTCGCGGACATCGCCCCGGCCGCCGTCCGCGACACGTCGTATGCCGCGTACTTCACCCTCGCCTTCGGCGTCGGTTCCCTGTGGACCGCCCTCTACGGCGTCATCATCGACGGGCTCGGTCCATCGACCGGAGTCCCGATCGTCTTCGTCCTCATGGCCGCGACGTTCCTCCTCGCGGCCGTCACGACCGTCTTCATCAGGGAACGGCGGTCACCAGCGCAGGTGGTGATGTGATGCGGATCCTCGTCATCGGTGCCGGCGGCGTGGGGAGCGCCGTCGCCCCGATCGCCGCCCGACGGGACTTCTTCGAGCGCTGTGTCGTCAGCGACTACGACGCGTCCCGTGCCGAACGGACCGTCGCCCGCCTGGGAGACTCCCGGTTCGCGGCGGCCCAGGTCGACGCGTCGTCCGCGGAGGCGGTGACCGCGCTGTGCCGCAAGCACGACATCACCCATGTCCTCAACGCCGTCGACCCGCGCTTCGTCATGCCGATCTTCGAAGGGGCGTTCGCCGCCGGCGCGGACTACCTGGACATGGCGATGAGCCTCTCGCATCCCCATCCCGAGCAGCCCTTCGCGCTGCCCGGCGTGAAACTCGGCGACGAACAGTTCATGGCCTCGCCGGCATGGGAGGCCGCCGGGCGGCTCGCCCTCGTCGGGATGGGCGTCGAGCCCGGGCTCTCGGACGTCTTCGCCCGCTATGCGGCAGACCACCTGTTCTCCGAGATCGACGAGCTCGGCGTCCGCGACGGCGCGGATCTCGTGGTCGACGGCTACGACTTCGCCCCCTCGTTCAGCATCTGGACGACGATCGAGGAGTGCCTCAACCCGCCGGTCATCTGGGAGGCGGAGCGGGGCTGGTACACGACGCCACCATTCAGCGAGCCCGAGACGTTCCTCTTCCCGGAGGGGATCGGACCGATCGAGTGCGTGAATGTCGAGCATGAGGAGGTGCTCCTCATGCCGCGCTGGGTGAAGGCCCGGCGGGCCACCTTCAAGTACGGCCTCGGCGACGAGTTCATCAACGTCCTCAAGGTCCTCCACATGATCGGCTTGGACCGGACGACGAAGGTCCGGGTCGGCGGCGTCGAGGTCGCTCCGCGCGATGTCGTGGCGGCCTGCCTGCCTGACCCTGCGACCCTCGGCGACCGGATGCACGGCAGGACCTGTGCGGGCCTCTGGGTGACGGGCCGCGGCGTGGACGGTGCGTCGCGCGAGGTGTACCTCTACCACGTCGTGGACAACGAATGGTCGATGCGGGAATACGGCTCCCAGGCGGTCGTCTGGCAGACGGCGATCAATCCGGTCGTGGCCCTCGAGCTGCTCGCGACGGGAGCGTGGCGAGGGACCGGCGTCCTCGGGCCGGAGGCCTTCGATGCCGTCCCGTTCCTCGACCTGCTGACGGCCTATGGGTCGCCGTGGGGGCTCGAGGAGCGGACGCCTACTTCGGCTTGAGCGCCCGCCCGACCTCGATTGCCCGCTCGAGCCAGCCCGACAGCGCGGCGTCGTCAGCGACGATCGACGGCGGCAGGACCACGTAGTCGCCCATCGGGCGACCCGGCATCGGCTCGAACGGTCCCGCGCCGGGCACGGCGAGGGCCGCCGCCTTCGTCTCGCCCGTCAGCCGGACGAACCAGCGACCGGCGTGGAGGCCGGTCACCAGGTTGCCGTTCACGAAGCCCGCCACCTCGCCGAACATCTTCCGCCGAGCGATCGCCGGCTCGCGTTCCGTGATCGCCACGAACCGCTCCGTCAGCTCGCTCGACGAGCGTTCCCAGTGCATGGCACCCTTCTCGGCCGGCATCGACGTTCCTCGTCGGTGGGTCCCTGCGGCAGGCCCAGCTGAGCTCGCGCTCGCCGGCGCCGCGCGGCCCGGTTCGGACATCGTGCGGTATCATCCGTCAGCCCTCTGCAACGGGCATCCGGTCGGGGCGTGGCGCAGCTTGGTAGCGCGCATCGTTCGGGACGATGAGGTCGGAGGTTCAAATCCTCTCGCCCCGACCAGTTCCAACTTTTCGCGGTAGGCGTAGCCGAGCAGCCAGGCGTCCTCGTTCGGCCGGGGGTGGACGGCGACGAGTTGTGAGCCACGGACGTCGAGCCGCTCGAAGATCTCCGTCGCGGCTCCCTCGCGGAGAACGTCCGGCACCGCGACGTCACGCCACAGCGAGCCGAAGTCGGTGAGGACGTCGCGTGCTCGCCGCAGCCGATCGGCATCCGGGGTCGTCTCGGCCACCGCCATCGGTCGATCGAGCGCCCGCCAGTCGCGATTGAAGGCGGGGAGGCCGATCTCGCCCTCGGTCAGCCGCCGCTGGAGCTCCGCGCGGGCCGCCCGGAGGAGGTCGGGGTCCGGCGCCAGCGGTGCCGTCGTCCCCCGCCGCATCGCCCGGAACACCTGCGCGAGGTCGTCGTCGCCCAGGTGCACGCCGTCCATGAGCGCGGCCACCTGGCTCTCGATGAGCTCGGCCCGCTGGCTCGCGTACCGCCCGCAATGGGGCCGGCGGGTATGGCGGACGCGGCGCTGGCCCGAATTCGCGTTGCCATGGTACGGACTCTCGCAGTCGGCACAGTGGAGGAGCCGGACAAGTGGATAGGAGCGACGGGGATAGCCACTCCCGCCACCATGGCGGGTCCGCCGCTGCGCCCGCAGCCCGGCGACCCGGGCGAACAGGGTCGGGTCGACCGGCGCGGCGAAGCTCGCCGCTCCTTCTTCCTCGTCGGGACGACCTTTGTGGCGGATCACCCGGCCGGCAAAGATCGGGTTGGTGAGGATCTCGGCGAGTCCGGCCTCGCTGAACCCGAGTTCGTCGGCGAGGGTCGTGTCGCTCCACGTGCCGGTGGCATAGAGGGCAAAGGCGCGCCTCACCCGATCGAGGTCGGGGCCTTCGACCGGGCTGAGCAGCTGGCGCGGTCCGATCCTCGCAAAGCCGGCCGGTGGATGACCACCGGGATCGCCGAACAGGCGCCACTTCTGCTCGTAGCCGCGGGCCACGTTCCGCGAGAGCCGTCGGATGTACGCGGCATCGGCGACCGTCTTGAGTCCTTCGAGCTCGTACGTCTCGACGTTGCCGCTGATGAGGGTGTCGGCACAGAAGACGACGACGACCCCGGCCCGGGCGAGGCGGTCGCGGTAGACCCAGGCGTCGGCGACGTTGCGGGCGAAGCGGCTCGTGTCAGAGCAGAGGAGGACCTCGAACCGGCCCGCCTCGGCGTCGGCGATCATTCTTGCGAAGTCGGTCCGCCGGAGGGTGTCCTTGCCCGACACGAGATCGACGTACTCAAGATCGGCGGACGCGAGGCCGTACCGGCTGGCGAACCGTTCCTGTTCGGTCCGCTGGAGGTCGGGGCCATAGCGATCGGCCTGACCGCGGGTCGACTCGCGGATGTACCCCGCATAGCGACGGCCGGCCAGATCCTCGGGCCGCAGATCGACCGCCCGGGCAAGGCTCATGATCGGGTCCTCGATCGTCGCCCGGAGTTCGCGTGATGGGCGCGGCCGGTCGGGCGTCGCGCGATCGTACCTCGCGTCGGGCGCGCGGAGTCGATCGACGCGTCGATCGCATCGAGCTTCGCGTCGACCATCGCGGCGATGATCCGGGCGAGTTCGGGGGTCATCGGCGCCGCCGTCGGGCAGGGATCGCGACCGACCGGCCGGTGGAGCCGTGCCGGCAGATCGCGGGTCTCCGGGTACCTGTCACATATGGTGGATGGGTGCGCAGGACGCTGATCGAGCGCGCTGGCGGTGCCGCCAGCACCTCGGAAGCGTCGCGCTGGTAGCGCTGCACCCGCGGCACGGTCGCTCCGCCGCGCGACGCGGGCCATCGCGTCGCGGGCCTCGCGCGCGGTGCACCACTCGAGCCGGCCATCGTGTCAGCTTCCCGGCGCGGGCGGAACCGCGAGCGCCGCGTCGTCGGCCGGATCGCCGTGGATATGGGAATGCTCGGCGAACCAGTGGATCGCCGGTACCGGCTCGCGCCTGCGCGCGGGAGGTGACCCGCGATGGCCGTGCCAGTGGTCGTGGACGCCTCGGCGGCCGTGACGATGGGGATGATCGTGGTGGTATTCGCTCATCGGTGGCCCAGCCTGCCTGTTGACGGTCTCGCGCCGGGCGCTCTGAGGTGAGCGTCTGGCCGAAACGCGCCCATCGTCGGGCTTGCCGCGACGGCCGAGGAGGACAAGAACTCGCGGTCCGGGCCGGCTCACCGCTAGCGGCTGATCCCCATGACCTCCCAGTAGCGGCGGTCGGCGTCGCGCCAGCTGTCGAGCGCGTCGTCGAGGCCGACGTCGCCCCTCGGCGGCCGGCCGCGCAGCTGGCGCCAGGCCTCTCGAACCCCCGGGTTGCGCAGCGCCGGCCCGCACAGCTCACCCTCCCAGATGAGCCAGGCCCGGATGGCGGCCCGATGGGAGTGACCCGCCTCGACGAGGCCGCGGCGGAGGAGGGTCGCCGCGAGCGGTGCCCGCTGGACGCTCGAGCGTCGCGCTCGCCCGGTCCAGAGGGCGGGATCGGCGCCGGTCTCGGCGGCCCAGGCAGCGCGCTCCTGCTCGGTCCACGGTCGTGGCCCAGCGGGCAGCCAGACGTGGGCGAGCGAACCACGGAGCAGGCCGATCGCGTGGCGGACCGCCTCGCTCGCGGCGGGATCGCCACTCCGGTCGGAGGATCGGTGCGCCCAGGCTCGGCGGAGGCGTGGGAGGGCCGTCAGTGCGGCGCACGGGGCGACCGAGGATGGCGGAGTGCCGAAGGCGAAGCCGGGCGCGCCGATGATGGCCGAGGGCGGGATCGCGTCCCAGGAGGCCATCGTGGGGAACCGGGCGTACTGGGCGCGGAGGGCTTCGAGCTGGGCAGCGGCGAGCTCGTGGGGTCCCCACCACGCGTCGGGCGTGAGCAGGTAGCGGCCGGGCCAGCGTTCCTCATCGGCCGCGCTCGGCGGCGAGCCGAGGCACCACACGTTGGGCGGCATCCGGACGAGCCAGCCGAGGAGGATCTCCTCGGCGCTCGACGTGCGGGACGTCCGGAGCGTTCGGGCGTACCAGCGGCGCCAGCGGGCGAGGGTCCGCCGATCGGGTGGCGGAGCGGCACGTCCGGAGCGCGGGGTCGAACCAGGCGCCATCCTCGTCAGCGTTCCCTCGTCCTCGGTCACGAACCCGGCACCTCCTCCCTGGAGCCGGACGCGGGGAGTGTATGGCAGGGACCTCACTGGCGAGGTGAACGGCGAGCCCCAGCAGAGCCACCGACGCGTGCTCATGCAGATGGAGCCCGAGACCTAGCCCGAAAGGAGAGGTGGGCCGGCCCGAACCGCAACGGCGAGTGGCCGGAACCCCAAAGCAAGTGGCCCGAAGGAGTTGATCCCCACGCTCAGCTCCCTCGTCGGCATGGCCCGAAGCTGCCCGCAGCCCGCGGAGGGAGGGGGGCCGGCCCGAAAGGGCAGCCGCGCATCGGGCCCCTGATCCATGCTCAGCAGGGCCCGCGCCCGGGGCGGCTCGAAACGTGGGGTCGTTTCGGCCTCCGCCGCGTTCTCCGGCATGGCGGCCCGAACATTGAGATGGCGTCCGGCACAGGCCGCGTGACAGCCGCCTCGCCAGCCGGGGCTACCGCAAGGTGGCGGTCAACGATCGCCCGTCCCCGCGGCTGCCGAGACGGCACTATCCCCGGTCATCAATACGTCAATGGAACGTTGACTGGCAAGCGCGGAGTCGGTAGCCTCGTGGCCGTGCTTTGCGAGAGGTATGACGTGCGCTACTCGAAGCTCTCACGGATACTCGGGCTCCAAAGTCAAGTTCCACCAAGCCTTGCGCCGCTGCTAACAACGATTCTCGCGAAGATCGAACAAATAGCCGTCTCGGCCAGCCAGCGGCCCGAGCCATTGGATGTCGATTCGAGAGTTCGCTCCTTCGGCGACCTCTCGCCGATGGACTCTGACGCCACGGTGGCTATCCTCGGCGATCGCGGCAGTGGGAAGACAACGCTTCTCAACTTCGTTTGTGCACACCTGCTGGATCGCAATCGCGATGTGGTCTTGCCGGTCCTGCGGCCTGAGTACTTCGGCGAGCAAGACACAGTCGCAGGTTGGGCTCTCGCAGCTCTTCATCGCTACCTTGAGCTTGAGTACGCCCAGCTACTCAGTGAGCCAATTAGCCCCGAAGAACCTAACGTAACGCTTGAGACCCTCCTCGTCGAGATTCGACGACAAGAGGCGATAACCCAACGCGGATATGCCAAAGCCCTCGCCAGTCAACAATTGACGCCAACCGAGTTTGGGCGGGATGCAGCGCACCTGAACAGCGAGGGCGCAACGTTCGTGGAGCAGTGGCGTCGATTCGTGGACGCACTCCTCTCGCAGGTCTTCCCCACTCCGGAGCGACCACCGCTACTAGTGATACCGATTGATGACGCGGACTTGCGTCCCGAGCTCCTGCCGGCAATATTCGCGGAGGTCCGTCGTCTTTCTACGCACCCCGGCGTCATCGTGCTTCTTTGCGCAAGTGAGTCAAGCACGCGATTCGCGCTCCTGTCCCAGGCGATCTCCGGACGCCAAGGTGCATACGAACTCGGGGGTCTTCTACAGAGAGGCCTCATCTCGGAGGCTATCGTGCTTGACCACGTCAACAAACAGCTCGCGAAGGCTCTTCCGGAGCACTTGCGCCTGACTCTGCTCCCGATGCCCATAAGGGATCGGCTCAAATTTACGCCCCTCGACCGTGAAGCCTCGTTCTTGGATCTCGCCCGCCAGTTCAGTGGACCGCCACAATCGCAGCTGGGAACGCTTGCCGATCTGTTTGCGCTCGTTCAGCCTGCTGAGGACACCCAGGACGTCCAGCCGTTGGGCTACGGCGAGTGTCTCTCCCCTTCGCCTCGCGCCCTCGATCATCTCTACCGCCAGTTAGAGGACGTGCCCAGAGGATCTGAGGCCCGTATTGACCCATTTGCAGCGGCGGCCAAGATGATCCTTGACCACGCTATCAAATGGTCAAGTTCTGATGTGCCGCTCCGTTTCAGACAGCCCTTGGGATGGGACCTCGATCTCGGCAGCGCGGGCATCCTGCTCGACTTTCGGGGCATGGTATTTGGCAAGCAGGTAGGTCGCGGTCGCAATCTCGGTCGGCGGCTCATTGGCCAGAACCGTGTGGTCAGAAACGGAATCCGCCGCGTCACCGGTTACTACGGACGACCTGCAGAGGCAGGAGATAGGACGGGGCGCGACGAGCCAGACGACAGCGAAGCGAGTGCGCCCAATTTTCCCACCGCATTCACCCACGCGCTGTACCTTGCGCAGCAACTCCGCGAAATCGAACCTGCCTTTAGGTCGTTGGGTCAGTACGGTCGTATGGACACGCCCGGCGGGATGGCTTGGGACAACGTGCTAGACGCGTCCCTGGATGGCGAGAGCACTGACAACCTCTTTTGGGTCGTCCCTGATTGGGACGAGATGCGCGATTACTTCATCTATGTCTCAGGATGGAATCCGCTCGTCGACGTCGTCATTGATCTCCCGGAGGGCGTCGACCCTGTGCGTCTACTTGATTTGATGTTTGTGGCCCACGTGCAGCTTGTCTGCGATGTGCAGATGATGCGAGCGCCATCACAGATGGTGACGGAATTGGCCGCGCAGATGAGCGACATCGTGCTAGACGAAGGAAACGCCTTCGAAGCCTCAATGGCGTCTGCACGCGCAACGTCGGCGGCGGCCGTCAGGTCGGCGATGGCTCGGGCGGGATCCGCGGGGAGCACGATCCGTGATCGCGACTTCTCCGACTGGCTGGAGCATCTTGTGCCCTGGGCCTTTGATCCGTTGGCCTCTAGCCATGCATCGGCGTCTTGGTTGCGACAAGTCCGTAGCGAGTTGCTCACGGAGATGCAGCAGCTCGATGGGGCGAACGCCGAAGCGGCGCGATATCTCGCACGACGGCTAAGGAAGCATCTCACCGAACCGTGGATAGAGTCGAGTCTGCAAGTACTCAACGAACTCGATCCAGCCACCGCGACGAGGGTTCGCGCGGAATGGCAGGAGAGCCAAGCGCAGAAGAGCAGAGAATTCCAAGAGCTGGTGGATCAACTGGAGGCCGGGGGTGTTCCGTTGGATGTGATCCGACGACTGCGCACGGAAGGGATCAGTGAATCGCTGGCGGAAGACCTCATTGCGGCCCGAGTTGAGCCGAAGATTGTTGCGGCAGTCGTGTCGAGGTTCGGAGCCCGCCGTTCCACGAGCGGGATGCCAGCCGGCTCGGGTGCCACCAACGAATGAGCGAGCTACTCGAGGCGGCCGCGTGCTCGGCCGTGTTCGCGTCGCTTGGCGGGCTCAGGAGGTTTGGCGAACCGCTCGATGTCCAAGACATCGCAGAGCGTGCGGCTGGTGAAATTACACAGATCTTCCGCGGCAGCCCAGCGCCTTCGCGCAGGCCCGCCGAGGTGCTTCGCCAGCGGTGGCGTTCGATTGGTTCGGAGATGTGTCCGCTCAATGCTCTGACGAGCCTCGGGTCTCGCCTGGCCGGAGCTCGCAGCCCCGCACCCTCCCATGAGAACTACCTCCGTCGTCGCCTGCCACCCGAACTCGTCGAGGCTGCCCGGGCCGTGTCGCAATCGCACGTATCTACAGGACAGAGGAAAGGCAACCGTGAGCCGCTCGTTCTCGGGGACTTTGCCGATGGCCACGTGCATCTCGGCACGGCTGTACCCATGTCATGGCTCTTCTTCATCGGCTGCGCTCGGGGAAGGCTTCCGGCCCCCGCGGAGTCCTGGGACTTTTTTTCAACGAGCTCATCTCAGTATCGACCAGACGTGCTCCTGTTCGCAGCCGGTCTCGCCCTGCGGAGCCTGACCGCGTATGTCCGGGACACAGGTGTCACCCACCCCGATTTCGGTACCCACCTCCGATACTCGGACAACTCCAACGAGTACGTGTCGCGGATGATGGGCAGGGCCGGAGGCAGCCAGCCGTTCTGGGACCTGGTGAGCGACCAATTGCATTCCAACGTTCTCGATCTCGCTACGTGGGATGCAGTCGCGGGCCGGCCGTCAACTGAGTCTGACGAGTCCGCGGCAGCGAAGCTCGGCCTCGGCATCATCGCGAGCAATCCACGTAGCGTTGTTTTGGACCTGCTGACAGCACTGATCCAGAAGCACTACGCGGTCCCTCACGACTCGCTCTACTGCGGCCACCTCTCGCAGGTTCTTCGTTGCCTTGCCGTCTTCCACTCATCAATGACGCCGGGAGTGCGCGCGGGCCTCGACTCGTTCGTCGAGCATTTCCAGATGCAGAGGCGCGCCCGCGATCTGGCGCGTGTCGGAGGCCGCGAGGCGTTGGTACGCACAGGACTGGAGTACCTGGCGGCAGACGACGGGGCTCGGCGCATCGAGCTGAGGACCTCTGTCGACGCTCCGACAATCGGGCGATTCGAAGAGTCACACATAGCCGCCCAGTTGATGCCAGCTCTCCGGGGATATCGACACTACTTGACCGATCACAATTCTGAGCCCGCCCCAGTCGTCAGGTTCCCTGTCTCGCTTCTCCGGCAGCGGCCAACAGTCGAGGACGATCGAGCAACCGCCTCGCCGACCAATTGGGACGCATCGTCCCTCTGGAAGACGATCGGGGCTTTGGCCGGATTCTATGCGTCATCGGAGTCCGCGAGGCAGTTCTTCGGTGTCGTCGACGTAGCTGGAGATGAGGAAGTCTTTTCCAATTGGCTGTTCACGTCGGCGCTAGAAGAACTGATTGTGCGCGTGGGCAACCGACTATCGGGGGATTGGCTGCCCGTGGTGACCTACCACATGGGGGAATCCTTCGCATATCCGCTTCAGGGCCTGCGTCGAATGGCGGAGGTGTTTGATCACGTACCAGAACTGAGGCGCGCTGGGCATGGGCTCGCTTTGAGTACGACGAGCCGGCATTCTCGCGAGCTGGTCGATCGCTTAGAGCTGCTTGATGACCTCACCTGGGCGTGGTCGGCGACAAGCGCCGTCGGCGACTCGTCGATCCAGGCTGCGTTGAGGGGCGCAGCGGAGGATCTCGTACCCATGGTATTCCCGGGGCTGCGTGCGTCCGTCGTTGATGCGTGGGCCGCCCAGAAGATGCGCTTCTCGCGGTCAGATTTGGTAGGTGCGGGTTACCTAGCATGGACCGACCATCGCGCCAAGGACGAGACGGCCTACGACGGAGAAATCCGGCGAAGTGATGTTTCGTCGCGCGGCGTCCGATGGCAGATGTTTACACGCTATCTCAGTCACGGCGAGGTGGACCATGGCATGATCGAGGTGGAGCCCTATCAAGATCTATTGGCGGACACCTTCGGCCGCCTTCTTCCGAACTATTGGCGTCGCGCGGTCGACCGCGGCATCATCTTTGAATACTGTCCGAGTTCGAACATAGCCATTGCTGGGTTGGACGATTACCGAAATCATCCCTTCTTTGACTTGGCTCCGCCCGGATTGGGGCGACTGCGCGTGACTATTAATTCCGACAACCCGGGGTTGTTCCACGTTCGCGTACCTGACGAATTCCGATCGTTGGCTGCGGTCGCACACGATGAAGAGGCTGTGTCCTTGGAGGCTGCGAGAACGCTAGGGTTGGAGGCGTTCGGTGGGGACATTGCTCCGGGCCAGGTCTTTGCGAGCACGGCGACAGCGTTGAGGGCACTCGAATTGCTTTCGCGTTACTAGCCGGACGCTCTGGGTCCCCATCAACCCGACCGGTTTGGACGGGTCGACCGAGGCCGCTCACGCACCCGAATGTCGACCTATTGACTCCGGCTTCTGATCCGAGCGACCCCGAGCGACCTCAGCAACGCCTGTCCGGCAGTCGACGGCAGGGGCTCGCGCGCGGGACGACCCGGGGCGACCATCGCGCGAGGTAGTGGGCCGCGCCATCGGAGCTGTCATCGCCGCTGGTACGCTTGCGACGATGGCCGTCCTCCTCGAACGTGTTCGCCCGACCCAGCCGTCCCTCGACGCCGTGGTTCGCCAGGTGGAGCGGTATCCCCGTCTGCGATACATGGGATCGAAGTATGAAGTCGCCAGGCACCTCATCGACGTCTTCGATCGACTCTCATTCGAGACCGTCCTCGATGCGTTCTCCGGCAGCGGGGTCATCGGCTACGCGCTCAAGGCCATGGGCAAGACGGTCACGACGAATGACTTCTTGTCGTTCCCCGCGACGGTGGCCCGGGCGACGATCGAGAACCCGGGTGTTCGCCTCAGCCCGACCGAGGTCGCGCTCATCCTCGGTCCGAACATCGACGGCCGAGACTTCATCCAGCGGACGTTCAGTGGGCTGTACTTCCCCGATGAGGATCACGCCTTCCTCGACAGCGCCTGGAGCCACATCGACCTGCTCCCACCCTACAAGCGGGATATCGCGCTCGCCGCGCTCGCCCTCGCTGCGGCCCGCAAGCAGCCACGGGGCGTCTTCACCGTCTCCGACTTCCGCTACGACGACGGCCGGAAGAACCTCCGCGTCCCGCTCCGCGACCAGTTCGTGGAGACCGTCGAGGCCTTCAACGGCGTGGCATTCGACAACGGCCAACCAAACCTCGCGCGGTGCGGTGACGTGTTCGCGATCGACCCGGCCGACTACGACGCGGTGTATCTCGATCCACCGTACGCGCCGCCGACCGACGACAACGACTACCTCCGTCGATACCACTTCCTCGAAGGGCTCTCGGTCTACTGGCGCGGCCAGCAGATCATGGAGCACACGAAGACGAAGAAGCTCCCGAAGCGGTTCACCCCGTTCGCCTACAAGCGGACGATCCGCGACGCCTTCCGCGAGCTGTTCAGCCGCTTCCGCAACAACGTCATCGTCCTCAGCTACAGCTCGAACTCCATTCCGGATGAGCAGGAGTTGTACGAGCTGCTCCACAAGGAGAAGGCGGAGGTCGAGGTCTTCGCCGTGCCCCACCGCTACTCGTTCGGGACGCACCCGGCTGCGCTGCGGCGAGAGGCCCACGAATACATCTTCGTGGCGCGCTGAATGGCGCCCGGATCGTTCGAGGAGTTCGTCGGTTCCCTCCGCAAGATCGAGGAGGGAAGGCCCTCGTCAACCGCGGACCCGACGGTGGCCCTCATCCGCGACGGAGCCTCCGCACTGGCGCAGCTCCCCGAGGTGACCGAGGAGACGCTCACCGCGCTCATCGTCGCGAACCCCGGGTGGACCCGCGTCCTCGGCCTGGCGATCGGCTTTGGCCAGGAGCAGCTCGCATCGGAGCTTCGCAGCAGACTCGGCAGTCCATCGTTCTCGAGCCTCGTCCGCAAGGGCTTGGCCGCCGACGTGGTGGGGATCCTCAACGAGTCCGGGCTCGTCGACACCGTCCGGGCGAATCGAGGGCAGACGTTCACCTACGCCGACGTCCTGATCGCGCGATATGGGAGTCGCGGCCGCGCCGGGAGCGCGATCAGCCGAGGTCGGCTCCTCGAAGACGGCGTCCAACGGGTCGCCGACGATCTCCGTCTGCCGTACCTGATGCGCGGTCGCTTCGTCGGCAGGGACGGCCTCGATGCGCCGTGCGACCTCGCGATCCCGGGGACCGGCCGAGACGCCCTCATCGTGGTGGCGATCAAGGGCTACAACTCGACCGGGAGCAAGCTCAGCACCTCGGTCGACGAGGTCCGGATCATGGCCGACATCCGCCGACCGACGCAGTACGTCTTCGCCGTGTTTGACGGCCTCGGCTGGCTCGGCCGAAAAGCCGATCTTCGGAAGGTCCACAAGATGTGGACCGACAGGAAGATCGACGGGCTCTACAGTCAGGCCAACCTGGATGAATTCAGAGCCGATCTGCGGAATGCTGCTCGCCGGTTGGGCATTGAGCCGGACCAGGACGGTGACCCAGGGTCATTCCCAGGGGGCTGATCGACGGGTAATGAGTGATGTATGGCTGTTACCCCGTCGGTCATCCGTCCGACACCTTGCCGCACCGCCCCATCTCGGGTGGTTTCCCGGACTGTTCTGGAGATGGCCATCCCGTGATCGAAACTGCGACGCCGCGAGCACCTCCCCGGTCGACGGAAGACGGCGGTGCTGCCTTCATGACCCCTCTATCCTCATGGCGTGAATGAGTGGGTCCGTCGCCACGGCCTCGGAGTCGTGCTGGTCGTCGGGCTTGCGCTCGTCGCCGTGTACTTCGCGAACCACGATCCAGCCGCGTTGACTGCCGGTGTCGTGCTCTTGGTTGTCGCTGCGGGATCTGGTGAGCTCCGATCGCTGGCCGCCGGCATCTTCCGTCTGGAGTGGTGGGAGAAGACGCGCCAGCAGCTCACAACTGAACTCGCGTCGCAGTCAGGAACGGGCACCAGCGCCGAAGTTACCGTCACTCCGCAACGGCCAGACCCCAATGCCATCGCAGATGCGCTCGGGAAGGATCCTCCCAGGTCGACAGGGGAACTTGCGCGGCGAATTGCCGCGGTCGTTGGAACCATGTCGACTCCCGTCGTCTTCCCAGGGGGTTCGGCTCAGGCGGCCGGGAACATTACCGTCGCACTCACGGCGCGCATCGACACGGATGGCGCTGTCGTCTCGTTCGAGATCGAGACTCCCGGGGTCACCTTCGCCCTCGCACCGGACGTCCTGCACCCGATCGCGTCGACGAATATCCACCTCGTCGCAGTCGCTCGGTGGCTCGCCGACCGCTCGACCGATACGCGAGTGGTTCTTGAGGTGCTCGGACAAACGGATGCCGCACTTCTACATCTCACGATCTCAAACATTCACTACAACGTGGCCCCGACCGTGCTCAGTGGCACTCAGGTGAGCCTGAGAGTGGAATGGGCGGGCAAGAACGCGAGGCAGGTCGCGCCACATGTAACCAACGCGGTCGTGCTCTCGCGAAGCATCTAGGCCCAGAGCGTCACCATTCATGCCCGTCAGACGCGGCCCGCTATGACCGCCCCCCGTTCTGGGATGACCCTACCGCGAGCGAGTCGACCTCCTCACGGATCGCATGCCATCGCGAGCCACCCCTTGCGGGCCGGCCTCCGGCTTGCGGAGACGGGTCGGTGCTCGGCCACGAGTCCGCGTGCCTTCTTGGCGCCTCACCCCAGAGCAGATGGTCGATCCCTCTTACGCGATCACGATACGGCTAGCGCCTTCCCGATGACGTTGATCGCCTCGGACAGCGCGCCGCGAACCGCGTCATCAAGTTCACTCGCATACCGTTTGAGGCGGTCGCTGCCGGACTCCCCTCCACCTATCTGCATGCCCTGGTAGTGCGTGGCGTCGAGGTAGCGGCTCTCGATGTCGATGTTCGTTCGGACCCACCGGTAGGCCTTGGCAATAACCGAGAGCAAGGCTGGGTCCTCGATCCACCGAAGCTCTCCACTGGCGGCAAGGGCATCCCACACCTCGGTTGTGAGAAGCGGCAGCACAAACGCGCGCTCCGGCGACAGGGTCCGCGTCTGGATGCCGCCGGCGTTCGACACGAGCTCCTCCCTGATGAGGCCGAGTACTTCTCGCTGACGCGCGACCGCCACCGCGGCCTCGTCGCGCTCGCGATCCGCCCGCTCGATCGCCACCTGCCGCCCCGCCACCCACAGACTCAAAGGAACACCGCCGAACACCCCTGCGAGTGTTGCCAGGAGCCCGGCGTCGAATGGATCTGTGAATGCCGTCGACCGTCCCAGGTGGACCATGGCGACGATCCCGATTGCGATGACGACCGGTACCAGCCACACGTAACCGCGTACATCGGGACGCCATCTGGAACGATCGTCGCGGTTCACGGCCGCGAGTCTACCGGTCTAGCCTTCGGCCTCTGTGACATCCTCGCCCGCTACCATCCAGGCTCGCTTGAGCGGAAGCTCCGCCCTCAACTCGGCGCCGAGCAGATCGTAGGTCTCGAACAGTTCGTTGAGCAGGGTCGACTGATTCCAGAGGCGGATCTTGAAGTAATCGTTGCGGGCCTCGCGCTCCAGCGAGTCCTTGAACCCGCCCCACGACACGACGAGCCCTTGATCAGCGCGAAAGTCGGTCATGCTGCCCTTCAGGGTACGAAGGACAGTCACGTCTGCGGGGCCATCGGTCGACTTGACCTGCACGACAATCCGCGGCTCGCCAAACCCCAGGGGCGGCGCGCCCGCGAGGATGTCTACGCCGCCGTCCGGACCGGGCGGCGAGACTCGCGTGGCATACCCCTTCGCCTGCAGGATTGCGTCGACGATTCGGGCGAGGCCGTGGCCCTTGAACCGGCGCCGAATGAGCTGAACGATCTGGTCCCTGCCTTCCTGCTCCAGATCGCGCTCAGGGTGGCTCTCGGGGGGCACGCGGCGCGGGGGAGCGCCGTTCGCGACGGCGATTACCCGCGCCTCTGCGTCGTCGCGCTGGACCGTGAACAGCCCCATGAGCGCCGAGAAGGCAGACAGTAGGTCGGGGTCGAATGCTGTCCTCGGCAGGTCCGTCCGGAGCCATCTCACTTGTCGGATGTGGTGGAGGTCATCGGGACCGCTGCCCACGGCGTAGGAGTAGGGACCGTCGACGTGGCCGACAGCCACCTGGTTCCGCGTCTTCAACGGCGACACGACCAGATCGCCGGGTTCCATGCTGTGCGCGAAGGCCCATAGCTGACCAACAATCACGCCCACCCGTCCCGCGGAGGCGTCCGGCTCGGCGAGTTGGAAGGCCGACCTCATCGCCTCTCTGGTTTCGAAGGTGAGCAGATCCGGCATCTCACCCCAACCGAGCCCGACGATTGATTGCTCGACAAAGCGGTCCTCGTATTGGCCGTGACTGCCACCCCTCACCACCCAGAGTGTCATGAGACAGCCCTCCCTATCCCGCTACTTCGTGATCAGCGCAAGGAGGCCGAGCACGAGGACTCCGACCAGCCAGCGAACGAGTAAGACGGCGCCGGTGAAGATCCCACCCAACGCGGTGAAAGCCACCTGCGGGCTCCACCGGTCGATGCGCCGAGCAGGATGGGCATCTTCGTCGAAGCAAGATACCAAGGTGCGAGGAACCGGCGCTGCTATCCAGCGCCAGCTCGGACGACCCGCTTCGAGTTGCCCCTTGGCCAAGATCGATTCCGACCAAGCCGACCTGCCGACGGCCGTCACTCGCCGCGGCGACGCAATCCGAAGCTCGCGAGACCGAGCTGCCGTTGGAGTTGGAACCCGTGAATCCTGGCCCAACTCCTCTCGCCGTCCACACCTCGCCCCTCGACGACACCTCTCGCCCCGCCTTCGGTAGTGGCTCAATTTGAAATGACCCCCCGTATGACTTCGTAGTGCCACCGCGACCGCTCACGCATATAGACTGCGGGGCATGGGCCTCCGCGAACGTTGGTCAGCAAGGCACTTTGGGCCACCCGAGGGGTTGGCCCTCGTGATCGCGGGTATCTTCGGGCTGCTCACGGATGCTGTGTCGCCGTCACCTTCGTGGGCCGTGGGATGGGGTTGGGTCGTTCTCGCCGGCGCGAGTGTGTTGGCCATCGGCTTGGGCCTCATCCTCATCTTCCGGCCGTTTGAATCATCCGGCCACCGGCTGGCCCGGCAACTCCGGCCCGTGATAGACGACGGGCAGATGCTCTTTCAGGCTACCGGCATGGCCGACGCCCACCCAGAGGATGTCCATAAGGACTTCACAGAGCGAGTGGCCCGGTGGGAAGCGAGAGCCAAACACGAAGTCGCCAAGCATGCCGACGACTACTCGGACGCGTTGTCGAAGGCAGTCTCCGGCGACATCCACGATTACGGAGCGCCGGGATGGCGACCTCCATTCGATCTGCAACGGCGACGGCTCGGACGATCTCTAATGGTGCTCCGCGCGATTGCCGCGGGCACGCCGTCCAATGACGTAGACCTCGATGCTGACCACAAGGCCAGGGAAGCCGTGGAGCAGGGTGTTCAAGAACGACTCGACGAGTTGGACAAGCTGGATGGGCAGTCGAAATGGGTACAGACGCCGGAGCAGTTAGCCGCCAGGATCGGTCCGAACGACATCATCCGTGCCTTCATCTTGCTTCGAAACGAGGGGCGCGCGCTCCGGGGTCGAGTAGAGGCGGTTGTCTGGGGCGAGCGTCAGAACAATCTCGCGTTCGGACAGGCCGAGCTGGACGATTGGCTTGGTCGCTGCGCCAAGGCCGTCTGGAACCACCGACCGGGCCATCAACCAGCCCTTGAACGGGCTACGCAGCAGCACATCCCATTCGGCAACTGAGACGTGATCACTCACGACACGATGGCGATAGACCTCTGGCGAGAGCGCACAACGAGGATCGATCTGGTTCTTGCTGTGCTTGACGGCATCATCACGTCTCAGACCTCCACCAGCCCCGCGATCTCGTCGCAGGTCCAAACGTGATTGCTGACGCCCGCTGCCATCGCCGGGGTTGTGAGCTCGCCGAAGCTCGAATGGACGCGCCCGAAGTTCTAGTACATGTAGTGCAGCGCGACCATCACCGCGTGGTTCTCGACCTTCTTGGAGAACCCCGTTGGTCAGCCGGGTGAACCGCCGCATTCCCATCCGCATGGTCAGGTTTTGCCGCTCGACGTAACTCGTGCTGATCTTGGACGGGTCAGGGTCGCCACTGATGACCCGGACTTCCTCGGAGAGCCACGACCGGCGGGCTGAACTTCCGGTCCTCATTCGGGTCGATGCCGTAGACCTTGACGAGCATCGGGGGAAACGCTAGTGCGCCGTCTCAAGAATGGCTCGACAACGCCCGACCTTGGCCAGGATCGC
>JADMIG010000038.1 GCA_015478725.1 Chloroflexota bacterium
ACGTCGCCGACTCCGATCGAACGGGCTGTGGCCGAGAGCGTATCGGAAGCGGGGTGCAGTTGGCCATCACCCAGAACGGGCGACCGGCGCCACGCGTCCGCCGGGGGGGGTCCACCGATAACGCCCCGTGACCCTCGAGGACCCCGATAACCCGCGATGACCTCCCGAGACCCCCGGGCGACCCCCCGAGACCCCCGGGCGACCCCCGCGCGCCCCCCGCGCGCCCCCGATTCCGTCAGACGACCCTCAGGCGCGCACTGGTCCCCGAAGCGTCGAGTCGACCGAGGGTCCTGATCGCGCGCTGAGCGTGGGCGGTCGCCCGGGTAGGGCTCGATTGGTGACAGCGGACCGCCTGACGGGCACGTGTCACGAACGGTTTGACCAACGCCCGCATGACGCACATCTGGCAGGAACGGTGCTACCACTGGCCGCCGCGACCGCCACTGGCCGCCGCGACCGCCACTGGCCGCCGCGACCGCCGCGATACTTCGTCCAGCGGCCAATCCGCGGTCGAGGCATGCTGGAGCGATCGAAGGCCACGCGCCGCGCCAAGGGAGGATCGATTGGACGTCGTCTCGTTTGCGATCGCGGGGGCGGGCTGGCGCGCCGCGTTCTATCTCCGGATCGCCAGGGCCCTGCCCGAGCGGTTCCGGGTCACGGGCGTCTTGGCCACGAACCCGGAACGGGCGGCCCGGATCACCGCGGACTGGGGTGTCCCGGCCCATACCTCCCTTGATGTGCTGCTGGCCGATCGTCCTCGCTTCGTCGTGGCCTCGGTGCCGCCGGCCGTCACGCCTCGACTCATCCGCGAGCTGGCCGACCGCAGAGTACCGGTCCTGGCCGAGACGCCACCGGCGCCGGACCTCGATGCGCTGTCCGATCTTGTGGACCTTGCTGCCTCCGACGCCCGGATCCAGGTGGCCGAGCAGTACCAGTTCCAGCCCCACCATGCCGCCCGTCTGGCGCTGGCCCGCTCAGGCGCACTCGGCATCGTTACCCAGGCGCAGATCTCCGTCGCGCACGGTTACCACGGGATCGACCTGTTGCGCCGATACCTGGGCACCGGGTTCGAGCCGGTGACGATCACGGCACACCGGTTCGCCTCGCCGCTCGTGGCGGGGCCCGATCGGTCCGGCCCACCGACCGAAGAGCGGACCGAGACCTCCGAACAGGTCCTGGCCTGGTTCGACTTTGGTGGCCGACTCGGCGTCTACGACTTCACGCCTGACCAGTACTTCTCCTGGATCCGCGCGCCGCGGGTGCTCCTCCGAGGTGAGCGCGGAGAGATCGACGGGATGACGATGCGCAGGGTCGACCAGGCGACGTCGCCGATCGCCCTCGAGTTGATCCGGCGCGACACGGGCCACGACGGGAACCTCGAAGGCCTCCATCACCAGGGGATCACCGCCGGCGATCGGTGGGTCTATCGCAATCCTTTTGTTCCGGCCCGCCTGACCGACGACGAGATCGCGGTCGCGACGTGCCTCGCGCGAATGGACGATCACCTCGATGGTGGTCCCGCCCTCTGTAGCCTTGCCGAGGCGGCCTGGGACCAGGAGCTGAGCCTGCGGATGGAAGCGGCGTGGTCGACCGATCGACCGGTCCGGGTCGAGGCCCGGCGATGGAGTCCGACATCCGACCCCGGGACGGCTGCCGTCTGAGGCGGAACGCCCGGAGCTCGAGCGACCATGTCGGCGGCAACGTATGGTACCGTGGGTGGCATGGAGAAGACGACCGTCTACCTGACGATCGGGCAGAAGCGTGCCCTCGCGCGGGCAGCGAAGGCTTCGGGTCGTAGCGAGGCCGATCTCATCCGCGAGGGGATCGAGGCGATAGCGAGCCGATACCGAGCGGCAGAGCCATCGCTCCCGCTTTTCGAGAGCGGGCAGCCCGATCTTGCCGAGCAGGTGGACGAGTACCTCGACGGCTTCGGCGAGCGGTGATCATCCTCGACACGAGTGGGCTCCTTTCGGCGATCGACGCATCACAGACACATCATCACGCTGCCGCCGCGGTGCTCCGACAGGCTCAGGCACCGCGTCTCCTGTCTCCGTTCGTACTTGCCGAACTCGACTACCTGCTGGCGACACGCGTTTCGCGGTCCGCGGAGCGGGCGTTACTCGGACAGGTGGCCGACGGCGTCTACCAGCTCGAATCGTTCGGCCCTGACGACGTAGCCCGAGCGGACGAGATCTTCGATCGATACGCCGACCTCGACCTCGGCCTGGCCGACGCGTCCCTGATCGTCCTGGCCGAGCGCCACGACCTGGTCGACCTGCTGACCCTCGACCAGCGCCATTTCCGCGCGGTCCGCGGCCCAGGCGGGCAGCCGTTCAGGATCCTTCCGGCCGACCTGCCATCAAGCCGGACCTGACGACGCGGCGACGCGGCGACCGGCGATGTTCGCGGCGCGGTCAGACCCCGTGCTCGAGCTGGCGGGCATACTCCGCCTGGTCATAGTGGCCGGATGAGGCGGCGATCAGCCCGTCGTCGATGGTCCATTCCTCGTAGCCGACCACCCGCACCGCGTTTCCGGTGCCCCCCGGTCCGGTGTTCGTGCCGGTGAACGTCCAGTGATATTCGATCCGGTCGCCATCCACGACCAGCTCGTCCAGGTACACCTGCATGTCGGGCAGCGCCGTGTAAAAGCTGCGAGCCGTCGCAGAGATGGCGTCGCGACCTACCGCTGGCGTGCCCCCGTTGATCTCGAGCGAGCCCTCGGGCGCGAAATGCGCCGCGACGCGGTCCGGGTCCATGCTGCACCAGGCCGCTGTGTACGCTTGGGCAAACCGTCGGAGTGCTTCGGGATCGGGCGTCATCGGCGTCCTCCTCGCGGGCCTTTCGGGCCGTGCGGCCGAGGCTAGCAGACGCGCTCGGATGGGATCTCGCTCGGATGGGAGGGCCACCTGCGAGTACAATCACCGTCCTCACACTGGGTCGGCGTCCCTGCCATCAGGCGGTTCGGCGCGCTTCCCCAAGGAGCCCGCATGCCGAAGATCGTCATCACCCACGCGGTCGTGGACGTCGAGCGCTGGCTGAAGGGCAAGGAAGAGCGCTCCGCCCTCATCTCGGCGTTCGCCACGAACGTGACCGACCACGTCGCACTCGATGGGAGCAACACCATCGCCATCACCGCGGACGTGCATGACCTGGCAGGCGCACAGGCGATGATGACCTCACCGTCGCCCGAGACGGCGGCCGCCATGGAGCGGCATGGCGTCCTCCCCCCGATCGCTGCCTACATCGAGAAGTAGGCCGACCGCCCGGACGCTCGGGGCCGAAGAGTCGAAGGCACGAAGGTGGACAAGGCCCTCGTTGACGAGGTAGTCGCTGCCGCGGCGCGCGTCGTCGCCGGTGGAGCGATCTCGGCGAATGGGCACGGCAACGTCAGCCTGCGTGTCCCGGGTGCGGAGGAGATGTACTTCACGTCCGCTCCGTCGCTCCGGGGATTGGGGCCGGAGGGCGTCGTTCGCGTCGGCCTCGACGGAACGCTCCTCGAGGGCCAGCTGCCACCGATCCAGGGCGCCGTCGTGGCGATGCACACGGCCATGTACCAGGACCAGCCTGACGTCGGGTGCGTCCTCCATACCCATTCGCCATACGCCACCGCGTTTGCGGTTGCGAACCGCCCGATCGACTGCTGGATCGAAGCGCTCGCGATGTTCGGGTTCGCGGATGGCGTGCCCGTCGCTGCGTACGGCCCCCGGGGATCCGAGCAGGCCGTCGCCAACATCCGGCAGGCCGCGCGACGCGGCGTCCCCGCGGTCCTGCTCGCCAACCACGGCGTGCTCGTCTTCCACCGGACCACTGAGCTTGCCGTCCTGATCGGCGGGGTCGTCGAGGAGGCAGCCCAGGCGGCGATCAACGCGCGGGCGGCGGGCGGTCCGGTCGAGATTCCGGGTGACCTCCGGGCCGCCGCGCTCCAGCGGGCGATGGCGTTCGACACGGCCGGGACGAAGATCGCCTGACCCCGACGAACGCAAGATCTGGGCCGGGGGACCGTCTCGGCCTAGCGGACCGTGCTGAACGGGTTCTCGATCTTCACCCCTGCGATCAGGCGTCCGCCCTTGAGGTCTTCGGTCACGAGACGCACCGCCCCGGCACGTCGCGCGGCCTCAACGATGAGGGCATCCCAGTACGACAGTTGAGCCCGCTCCTCGAGGGCTGTTGCGTCGACGATCAGCCCGACATCGACCTGGACGACGGGCCAGGTCGCGTACAGCGCGATGAGCTCACGTGCCTCCGGCCGGCGCATCGGTGGATCGAACTTGCGGGTGGCCACGACGTAGAACTCCTGGAGGACCTGGGTGCTCAGCACGCCCGAGCGGTCCGCCCACAACTCCTCGAGCAGAGCTCGGGCGATCGGCTGCTTCTCGGTCTCGCTGGCGTCGTGGGCGTAGAGCAGGACGTTGGTGTCGACGAATGTCCGCCCGGCGGCCGTCATCGGCTCCGAAGCGCCTGACGATCGTGCAGCTCGTCGCGCGTCCAGCTCCGACCCCCGCGAGGGAGCGGCTTCTTCAGGATCGCCTCCGCGCGCCCTCGGGCCAGCTCGACCCGCTCGTCCTCATCCACGAGCTCCATCAACTGCGTCGCCGCGAGGGCGCTGATCGACGTTCCGCGTTTCGCCGCCACGATCCGCGCACGCCTGATCACTTCCATATCAAGTTGCAGGGTCAGATTGGCTCGGGTCATCGCTCGCTCCATGGCCGTCGCCACCCGCTGCGCACGGAGGTTCGCGAGTGCATACTCGCCGTCTCGACGCAGAGTGACGGAGGCGCCGACCCGGTGATGAGCGACCCGACCGCCGACCCGACCCTCGACCGGCTGCTCCGCCACATGGCATGGGCGAACGCCGCGCTCCTCGCCCGGCTCGCCGACCTGCCGGACTCGACGCTCGCGCTCGCGTCTCCCCGGAACGAGTGGACGGTCGCGATGATCCTCGATCACATCGTGATGGCGGCCGCGGGCTACGCCGCGCGCCTCGAGGGAGCCCCACGCCCGGCGCGGACCGTGCCACCGACGACGATCGCCGAGGTCGCCGAGCTTGCCACCCGCTGCGCCGCTTACGACGCCCGGATCCGCGCTCAGGGCGCCGTGCCGGACGGGCCGGCAGATTACCCATACCGCGGGACGGTCCTCCGGGCGCGATCGACGATCCTCGGCCAGGCGATCCACCACGCGACCGAGCATCGGGCACAGATCGCGGGGGCCCTCGCGACGAACGGGATCGACGTGGTCGACCTCGACGCCCTCGACCTCTGGGCCTACGGCGACGCGGAGGGCTCGGGGCGTAGGTCGCGCCTGGAGAACCGCTGTCGGCTCCTCCTTCCAGCGTGCGGCGTACCGCCATCGCTGGCGGTTTCGCGTTACCGGAGAACAGCGGAGCTGCGAGCAGTCGGGTTTCGTGCCGGTCAGCCACAGGTCGTAGAGCCGATCGAATCCGTCGAGTGCCCCGCGACACGGGTTCGCCATGTAGTGGCCGCACGCAGGGTTCCCCGTGGTTGCCTCGCAGTGCTCATGCGTCGCGACGCCGTAGGTTCGAACGAAGTGGTCGACATCGTGGCGATGGAGGGCGCGACGGTAGTCGAGGCCGTCGTGGCGGAGCTCGTAGGCATACTCGGCAAGCTCCCACCGGTCGCCCTGGACGACGTGCCAACGTTCCCGAAGCGCGATCTCGACGAGCCGCGATCGGCTGCCTGCCGGCGGCTGGACCGCGAGATCCATGGACAGCTCGTCGCCGTCGTGGCCGTCGCGTTTCCAGGCGACCGTCTCTGCGTCGTAGCGCCCACCGGACGTAGTGGCCGGAGCGCGGCGAGGGTCGTGAATCTGTCCAGTTGGAGTGTCGCGTCGTGGTGCGTAACCGGGCGCTCCTACAGCCAGATCTCCATGGCGACTGGTTGGTCCGGGCGCTCCACGAGCAGCCGCTCGAGCGCGTTGATCAGCGCCCCCGCGTCGTTCCGCGGCCAACGTCGGTCGGTTGTGAAGACCAGTCCGGCGTGGCTCTCACCTGCGCCGAGCAGCCGCTCGGCCAGAGGACGGTAGTCACGGATGTTCTCGGTCACGAGCGCGCGCCCTTCGGAGCGCGCGTATTCCAGGACCTCGGGATCCGGCGCCCCCCGGCCGGGCGCGTCGTGGACGGAGATGACATCGTGCCCGCGCCCGCCGAGCCGCTCGGCGATCACCCTCGGGTACATCTCGTCGAGTAGCAGCTTCACGGGCCGGCGTGCCGAGCGCGCGCGATGCGCTCAGCCGCTTCAGCCGCCTCCTCGTTGCGCCGGATCCAGTCGTCGATCTCCGATCGGTGCTCCTCGTAGTAGCGCAGCGCGATCTCGATCGAGCCAGACGACTGGTCTAGCCAATCCGCGGTCCGCTTCACGTCGCCGAAGCTCTGGAATACAGCCACGACCTCCCAGAGATCGGGTCCCGCCATCAGGCCCGGCCGTCGCCCAGCCGGGCCTGATCGGAAGACGAGGCCGGGATACTCGTCCATCTCGAGCCCTTCGGCGACATAGCGCTGGATGAGTGCCGAGCGGGCGCGGCCTTCGGTGCGCGCACGCCGGTCGAGCCGCCCGAGGGTGTCCGTCGGATAGCGAGTCGAAACCGGTCCGGCTGCGTCGCGTGCCATCGACCAGATTGTAGCGCGTGCGTATACGTTCGTAGTCGCCCACGAGACGCTGGCTGAGGCCGTACGATGACGGCCGATCAGTGCGCCAGCGGGAGAGCGCGTGACCAGTCGAGCGGAGCGGGGTCGGATGGGGGCGGAGGCGAAGCGCCGCGGCGGGCTGTCCGCCGAAGCGCTGGCGGTGGCGCCGATCGAGGAGTGGGTCCGGGACCTGTACTCCAAGAGACGATCGGGCTGAGCCGCCGATGGACGACTGGAACGATGAACCCGACCCGGACCGCGGCGATCCGCTGGACGACTTCGTCGAACTCTGGGGCGCGGAGAACCCAGAGGCGCTGTGGAAGGTGTTGACCCTGCGCGATGGCCTCACCGGCGCGCATCCGTTCGAGGCCCTGGGGCTGTTCCGCAGACATCACGATAACGGTGAGCCCGGAGCGGTCACCACTGCCCTTCTCTTGTGCACCGCTTCTCGCTGGGGTCGCGACACGGCAAGGCTCATCGCCGGGCTCGTCGACACCGCCGTCCTCGTCGAGGAGGATCTCGACGAGCTGGCTTCGACTTTCCTGTGGTCCGATCAGTTCCGCTTCGAGTATCCCGCCGGGTGGATCGGCTCCGAGTGGATATCCATCGATCTGGAGGGTTCCGAAGGGCCGGTCAGCATCCCGCTCGGGCGCGTGGATCCCGACAGCGCCGTGCCGGCCATACGCTTCATCGCGCCTCCGTTGCGGCGATGGGCGACGGCCAGGCTCCTGCGCGCCGACTCGCGGACGCTGGCCAGGCTGCGTGCTCGAGCAGCCGAGCTCGGGCCGATCGACGGAGGGGCCATCGCTTCGGGCGTGCTCGATGCGGTCGAGGTCCTCGATGCCGGCGAGGCTCGCATCGCGATCGAGCTCGGGCTCGGTTGGCCGCGCGGTTCGGTCAGGCTGCTCGCCCTCGACGTCCTGGCTGCGATCGATCCCGAGGGCGCAACACGCCGAGCGGCGACCGATCCGGACAGGAAGGTGCGGGCCTGGAGCCCCGCGCGTCTCCGCCCAAAGGCAGAACGTGGCCCAGACGGCGGAAAAGCCGGCCGCCACGACCCGCTCGGCGCGCAGGCCGAGCTGTTTCCTGAGTAGCGCGATGCCAACTGAGGAACGAGCAAGACGAGCAATGAGCCTCGTGGGCCGATGGAGGATCGCGGAGATGGACCTCTGGGACTCGGAGGACATCGACCTCAGCGAGGCAGCCTTCATCGAGTTCGGCCAGGACCGGACCGGCCACTTCCGGTTCATCTCCGCCCAGGGATTCATGGATTGTCGACCCGGGCCAACGCAGGAGCGCCCGTGCGTCGAGTTCACCTGGGAGGGCGACGACGAAGGAGACCGGGCGAGCGGTCGTGGCTGGGCGATCCTTGAGCGGGATGGCTCGCTCCGCGGGCACATCTATTTCCACCTTGGCGACGACTCGGGTTTTCGGGCGGTGCGTGCCGCGAAGAAGGGAGAGTCGAAGGCGCCAGGCTGAGACAGCGGATCTGTTCCCAGGCACCCCGGCAGCACCAGTTGGCGGGCTGGCCCTCGCGCTCGATGCGGCCTTGGCCGGGCCCGCAAAAAGGCTCGGCCTTGTTCTTCACGGTCGCTCGCTGTCCTGGTCACTGAGCGCGCGCCGATCGTTGCGTTGGCCAACCGCACCCCCAGCTCGTCGTCAAGAGATCGGCGACCCTTCGACCATCTGCCTGAACGCCGTGTTCAGTCAGGGTGTCGCTGACCGAATTGACGGCCGCTCCAGCAGGGCGCGGAATCACTTCGAGATTCGAACCCGAAGGCCTGAAGAATCGTCGAGCGCGACAGTCAAATTGTCGCTCTGAGTTCAGAAGGGCGATGTGGAGCGGGAGACGGGATTCGAACCCGCGACATTCTGCTTGGGAAGCAGACACTCTGCCAGCTGAGTTACTCCCGCTCGGGAGGCCCTGAAGTCTACGTCCTGACGGCATCAGCCTCGCATTTCGGCATCGCGCGGTCGGCCATTCCGCCCATCGTCTTGGGCTTTCGGCTTAGACAAGGCGAGCGGGATGTAATACGTCGGAGGATTACTACTACCCTTTGCGAGTCGACCGAGCCCTCTTCCGCCGCGAGTGGTCCACTGTCGATGGGTGGCGCCATCCGGTCGCAATGACGGTGCACCCCAATATACGACGGATCTGTCGTAGGATGTGGCGCGAACTCTCCTTCTGCTCGGAGGCCGTTTGTGGCATTGCGATCGACACTCGATCGGCGGTTCTGGGCGGCCGCAGCCGGCGGGACGCTCCTCGCGTTGCTCGTCCTCGGGATCCCTTCGGCCGTCCTGCCCAACGCGTTCTTCATCCGGATGCTGCCGACGGAACCGGTCAACGTCGTCACATGGCTCCTCTCCGCTCCGCTTGTGGGCCTGATCCTCGCTACCTACCTCGCCCCGCCACGCGTCGCTGGCTTCGATCCGGGGCGCGACGGCGGCTCCGTTCCCGCGTCGGCTGGAGGCGTTGCGGCCTACCTCGCGATCGGCTGCCCGATCTGCAACAAGATCATCGTCGCAATCCTCGGGGTGAGCGGTGCGGTCGGGGTCTTCGGACCCCTTCAACCGATCATCGGGGCAGGGTCAATCGCGCTCCTTGGCGCGACGCTCGTGTGGCGGCTGCGGCTCCGGGTCCAGGGCTGCGCCCGATGCGTTCCCGCTGGCAGCGCGGTGGCTCCGTCGCCACCCGCCAGGTAGGTGAACCGGCAGGTACGTTATACTCCCGTGGAGTATCGTGGCATGCGTGGCGCGAGCCGCGAGAGGAGACGACTACATGTTCGAGCTTCATCTGACCGTTGAGCCCGCGGGGGCCGACGCTGTCACGGCCGGCTACCGCTGCCCATGCGGATGCACCCCTGCGACGACCTATCAGCGCGGAGATCGCGTCGCGACGGAGGGCTGCTGCTGCGGCAACGAGTTCGCGGTGGGACCGGAGGCAATGAGCCACGTCCACCCGCAGGCCCGCTACGAGATCCAGACGGATTCGTTGATGGCTCCATGGGGTGAGCGGCTGCCGGTGGCGTGGGCTATCGGCCCGTCGACCCACCACGAAACCGAGGGCGGCGGCCATCACGATCACAGCTCGGATGCGGCTGGTGTCATCGATCCGGTCTGCGGCATGGTCGTGGAGCCCGACGCATCGCGCGCCAAAGGCCATGAGACTCGGCACCGCGACGTCGAGTACTTCTTCTGCGGCAAAGGCTGCAAGCTTGAGTTCGACGACGATCCCGAGCACTACCTCGACCCGTCATACGTCCCATCAATGTAATGACGTTCCAGCCCTCCTGAAAGGGCTCCCGGCTGAAATCGGACCACCGGGTACCGCCGAGTAGCCGATGGCGGGCTCGCGGCCCCCATCTGGACGGCTGCAGGGATTACACGACGCCGAACGTGAACAAGCCGGCAAGTCGCGCAAAGAGTCCGCTGAAGACGAGGATGCCGACGCCCGCCACGAGGGCGCCCGACGCGACCTCCACGCCGCGGCGACGGGCGGCGAGCCACGTCGAGAGACGTCGGTACCGCGTGTAGGCAACCAGGACGAGCAGGAACGGCACCGCCAGCCCAAGCGCGTAGGCGACGAGCAGCAGCGCGCCGACGCCAACCGTCGGGGCCGCGGCCGCGAGGGTGAGGATCGCGCCGAGGGTCGTCCCGATACATGGCGTCCAACCCACCGCGACTCCCGCACCCAGGAGCACCGGGGCGCCGCCAGCCAGTCGGGCGCCGACCGGAAGGGCGAACATGGGATGGTATCCGGTGGCCATGCCGATACCGAGCGCGATGATGAGGACGCCCGCGACGCCACGAGCGAGAGGGATGCTCTGGAGCAGCGCGAACCCAACGAGCCCGATGGACACCCAGAGCAGGACGAACACCCCCAGGAACCCGACTAGGAACCCGATCGCCCGACCGACCGGCGCGGCGGTTGTTCGAGCCTCGCCGCTGCCGCCGACGATATAGCCGGCGAAGACTGGCATGATCGGGAGGACACACGGCGACACGCACGAGACAAGACCGGCGAGGAACGCGACGGCCAGGCTCACGGTGCGCCACTCGGACCGGGCCCTACGAGGAGCTGGTCCGCGAGCGTGCGCCGGGGGTCGGCCGGGGCGAGATCGAGGAACCGCAGGGCATCGGCGCGAGCGGCCGCGGTGGGCGAACCCGCGAGTTGGTAGCGGGCGATCGCGCGGTACAGGTACGCGTCGGGCAGGTCCGGCGCGATCGCGACGGCTCGATCGAGGAGCGGCAGGGCACCGTCGGGTCTGCCGGCACCGAGCAGGAGGGAACTCATCCCGACGAGCGCGCCGACATCGTTGGGCTCGATCTTGAGGGCACGGCCATAGGCGTCGGCCGCATCGCCGCCGCGACCGGCTCCAGCATACGCGTCGCCGAGCGCGACGAATGCGCCAACATCGGTGGGGTCGGCGGTCACGCGCGCCTGAAGATCCTCGATCGGCGGCGCGGCCTGGATCGTCGCCTGGCCGCCGGTGATCTGACCGCCGATCGCGCGCGGCCCGGTAGCGACGGCAAGCGGGACCGCGACGGCGGCGATGACGATCGCCATCGCGGCCCCCAACACGAGCGGACGGGGTCGATCGGCGGTGACCCGGTCGGCGGGCTCCACACGGAGGCGCCGCCCGCGTCGGCGGGATCGCCCGACCACGACCGCCGTGCCGCCGATGAGCAGCAGACCCGGTGCCGCCCAGAGGAGCAGATTCGGACCGGAAGCGTCGGGTGCGAGCAGGATCCACTGCCCGTATCGCTCGATGAAGAACGCACGGACGGCAGCATCGGTCGCTCCGGCCGCCACCTTCTGGACCACGACACTCCGCATCTCGCCGGCGAGCGCGGCCGGCGAGTCGGCGATTGATAGGCCCTGGCAGACTGGGCAGCGCAGCCCGGCTTCGAGCCCACTAGCTCGCTCGGCGGGGCTCGGCGGCCGCAGATCGAGGGCCGCCAGGAGTGCCGCGACGACGACGAGAAAAACGGCGCCGAGCAACAGTGCGTCGGCCGATCCGCGGAGTGCAAGGCGCCGCACGCTCACCGGAGCACCGCGCCGATCTGGCGCTCGAGGGAGGTGGCGTCGAGCGGCCCGATCTGCTTGTCGCGGATCGTCCCGTCGGCGGCGATGAAGTATGTCTCGGGGATCCCGTACACGCCGTAATCGAGCGCCGTCCGACCGTCCGGATCGAGGAGAGACGGATAGGCGATCCCGTAGCGGTCGACGAACGCCTGTGCGCTCGCGGCGCTGTCCTCGTAGACGACGCCGAGGAAGGCGACGTCGAGTGTCGCGTAGCGCTCCTGCGCGGCCCGCAGCAGCGGTGCCTCATCACGGCAGGGGATGCACCATGATGCCCAGAAGTTCAGAACGACCGGACGCCCGCGGAGGTCCGCGAGGTCGATCGTCGTGCCACCGAGCGAGACGAGCCGAAACTCCGGGGCGACGCGACCGACGAGCGGCGATTCGATCCGTCCTGGGTCACGGGCGAAACCGACCGCGACAAGCGCCATGACTCCGACGACCGCCACGCCGACGACCAGCGACGCGAGGAGTCGCGAGCGCGAGGACCGGATCGCCGCCGCGCTCACGTCGTCGCCCCAGCCGCCACGGCCTCCGGGTCGGGGGCGGTCGCGCGGGTCGATCGCGCGGTCAGCCGAGGCGCCAGCGCAGCGAGACCGCCGGTCGCGACGAGGAGCCCTCCCACCCACAGCCAGCTCATGAATGGCTGGATCGTCAAACGGAGGGAGGCCGTGCCGGCGAGCGGGTCGACATCGAGCAAGACGAGGTAGACGTCGGTGGTCAGGCCCGGGACGATCGCCGGGGTGGCGATCGTCTGCGCGGAGTTCGGAAAAAGGCTCAGGTCAGAGGTGACCAGCTGATCGAGGCCAGGCCCCCCGACGTGCACGGCTGCCCGGACGATCGAACGGTCCGGGCGAACCTCGCTCGAGATCCTGGCCAGCTCGACGTGGTACGCGCCGAGGTCGAGCGTCTGGCCGTCGCGGAGGGTCGCCGTGGCGTCCTGTCGCCCGGCCGCGGCGGCGACGATGACGAGCGCGACGAGGGCGATACCAGCGTGGCTCAGCAACGCCCCGACTCGCCGGGGTGGCCAGCTGAACCATGTCGCGGGGTTCGTCCGGACGCCCCGCGGCGGTCGACGGCGGCGCGCGAGGTCGACCAGATAGCTCGTCGACTGGACGAGCGCGAACCCACCGATCGCGACCCCGAGGATGAGTTCGGGCGGGCCACCGACGAGGAGATCGCCGATCGCGAGGCCGACCCCCGTGATCGCGCCCGGCACGAGGCGCCGGCGCGCCGCTGGCGTCCAGGAGCCCCACGGCAGCGACGGCCCGATGCCGGCGAGAACGAGCAGGCCGAGCGCGATCGGCCCGATGACCCGCTCGAAGTACGGCGCCCCGACGCTGACCTGCCGACCGGTCGCCGCCTCGACGAAGAGCGGAAACAGGGTTCCCACGAGGACGGTCATGGCGATCGCGACGAGCAGCAGGTTGTTCACGAGAAAGGCGACCCCGCGCGCGCCGAGCGCGCCGCCGGGCGGCCCGCCCGGAAGGCGCCAGACCGCGAGCAGGACCGACCCCGTCACGGCGCCGCCGACGAGGGCGAGGAAGAGCGGCCCGATCGGTGTATTCGTGAAGCTGTGGACCGAGGAGAGGATGCCGCTTCGGGTGATGAGCGTCGCCACGAGGGTGAGCGAGAATGAGGCGACGACGAGGGCCACGTTCCAGGCGGCGAGCGAGCCGCGCCGCGCCTGCACCATCGCCGAGTGGAGGAACGCCGTCGCGGTCAACCACGGCAGGAGCGCGACATTCTCCACCGGATCCCAGGCCCAGTAACCACCCCAGCCGAGCACCGCATACGACCACCAGGCCCCGAGCACGAGCCCCATGCTCAACGCGACCCAGGCGCCGAGCGTCCAGCGGCGCGTCGCGGCCAGCCACGGCCGATCGAGCTCACCCCGAACGAGCGCCGAGATCGTCAGCGCGAACGGGATCGCCAGACCGACGAGGCCGAGATAGAGGAGCGGCGGATGGACGACCATGAGCGGGTTGTTCTGAAGGAGCGGATTGGGCCCGGGCCCGTCGGCCGGAACCGGTGACACCCGTCCCCACGGGTTGCCGGGACCGACGACGATGCCGAGAAAGAAGACGAGCAATCCGAACAAGACGGCGAGAGCCGGCGGGAGCCGCCCCTCGTCGCGGGCGGCGGTGCGCAGGACAAGCAGCGCGGTCAGTGACGCCAGGAGCCCCGCCCAGAAGAGGATCGAGCCCTCGAGCGCTCCCCAGAGCGAGGCGATCGTGTAGAGGAGCGGCGTTTCGCGGCCCCCGACCTGGGCCACGTAGACGACCGAGAAGTCATGGACGACGAGGGCGACGACCATGATCACATTCGCCCCGATCGCGAGGGCGGCCGTGGCGAAGACGAACCGCCGGAGGCTTGGATCGAAGCTGCCCGATCGCACCGCCCGCAGGGCGACAACCAGGCCAAGCACGGCCAGCACGAACCCGGCGAGACTGGCGGTGAGTCCGGCGCTCCCGATCATCCGCCGCCCCGGATCTGCTGCAGGATGTCGGGCGGGATTGTCTCCCCGGGCTTGAGCGGTTCGTACACCGCGGAGTGCTTGATGAGGATCTCGTCGGCCGCGAAGGCCCTGGGCCCGAAGGTTCGCCCGACGAGGACGACGCCGATCCCGTCGCGGAAGAGGGCGGTCGGGAGGAACCGGCTCGTCACGGTCTCGGTCGTCTGCCCATCCGACACCCGGAACGACAGCGCGCCCGTCGAGCGGTCGAAGGTGACTGAGCCTGCGACGACGATCCCGTACAGTCGGACCGGGCCGTTGACCGGGCTCGCCGCGAGTTCGGTCGGCGTCACGTAGTAGACCACCGCGTTCGTGACCGCAAGGCCAAGAAGCGCGATGAGCGCCGCGACGACCAATCCGAGCCCGAGGAGCGTCGCCGGCCGGGCGCGCATCAGCGAACCTGCGGCAGGGTCCGCGCCTCCGCCTCCGCCTCCGCCTCGACCTCCCTCCGGCGCTCGATCGCCGCCTGAGCCGAGCGAGCCGCGCGCAGGCGGCGCCCGAGCGTTGCGGCGTAGACGCCGAGCGCACCGAGGGCCGCGAGGTATGCGCCGGCGACAAAGGCGATGTCGGTCATGACCGTTCGAGCAGCGCCAGCTCGGCCTCATCGCGCGCCCGCTCGAGCTCGAGCCGGCGGTTGAGCAGGTACAGGAAGAGCAGCGTGTAGGCGAGGACGCTCGCCAGCAGCTCCGCCAGCAGCACGTCGCCGATCGTCGGGTCGCCGGGTTGGATGATCGTCGGTGGTTGGTGCAGGCTCCGCCACCACAGGACGGAGAAATGGACGATCGGGACGTTCGCAAAGCCGACGATCCCGATGACCGCGCCGGCGCGAGCCCGGCGAACCCGGTCGACGATCGACGCGCGGACGAGGACATAGCCCATGTAGATCACCAAGAGCAGCGCGGTCGTCGTCAGGCGCGGATCCCAATCCCACCAGATGCCCCACGTCGCCTTGCCCCAGATCGAACCGGTCACGATCGCCACGGCGGTGAAGACGAGGCCGACCTCGGCGCTCGCGGCCGCCAGCCGATCGGCCGCGAGGTCGCGCCGCCACAGATATCGGACGCTCGCCGCGAACGTGACGAAGAAGGCGAGATACGCGATCCAGGCCGCCGGCACGTGGACGTACATGATCCGCTCGACCTGACCCTGCAACCGGTCGGGCGGGACGATGAAGAGACCGATCGTCACGACCACCGCGACGGCCGCGAGGGCGGCGGCGGCGGATGGCGCGAGGAGGCGTCGAAGCACGATCATTCGAGGGCTGCTCCGGCTTCGTAGACGAGCAGGCCGAGTCCGGCAAACAGGGCCGCCTGGGCGGTGAGCAGCGCGGACCACGGCAGCGCGGCGTCGAGGCGACCATCGAGGACCGCGGCCGTCCCCTGGGCGGCGGCGAGCAGGGTCGGCGCGAGGAGCGGCAGGAGGGTCACCGGCAAGAGGAGGATCCGCTGGCTGTTGGCCCCGACGACCCCGGTCACGAGGCCCACGGTGCCGGCGAGCGCGAGGCAGGCGAGCCCGGCCAGCGGGACGAGCGCGACCGACGCAGGCGCCAGCTCCACGTTGAGGAGCACGACCGCCGCGCCAAGGAGCGTGAGCGTGATCGTCCAGAGGACCGTCGTGAGCGCGACGACCTTGGCGGCGAAGATCGCCCGACGATCGGTGACCGAAAGCCACAGCACCGAGAACGCGTCGTCAGTGCGGTCGATCCGATCGAGGCGCTCGCCGACGGTGATCGCCGCGTAGACGATCGACAACCATGCGAGTCCCGGCGCGATCGTTCGAAGGCGCGCCGTGTCGGGACCTGCCGCGAGGCCGGTCACGACGAGGCCGATGAGCCCGAGGGTGAGCGCCCCGGCGATCGAAGCCGGCGTTCGCAGCTCGATCCGGAGATCCTTGGCGACGAGCGCGAGGATGTCAGCCAGCATCGATCTGTTCGGTGCGAACCGTGGATGGCGGCAGCGAACGCAGAGCGCGGCCGTCGACCAGGGCGACCGTGCGCGCTGCCATGACGTGGAGACGGGCGTCGGACGGCGCGGCGGCGAGGACGAGGCGTCCGGCTCGCGTCGCCTCGTCGATGAGGTCGAGGACGGCCGCGACCCCGGCCTCGTCGAGGGCGGCGAGCGGCTCATCGAGCAGGATTGCATCTGGGGCGGACGCGAACGCCCGCGCCAACGCGACGCGCCGCCGCATCCCGGCCGAGAGCCGGCCGCACGGTTCGCCGGCCACCGACGCTGCGCCGATCCTCTCGAGCAGGCGTATTGCATGGGCCGGATCGCTGCGGGCGAGCCGGGCGGAGAGGGTGAGGTGCTCGAAGGGGGTGAGTTCGTCGTAGAGCCCCGACGCGTGTCCGACGTGGGCGACCCGCGGGCGCGCGGCGGGGGCAGCGCCTGTCCATCGAACCGCTCCAGCCGTCGGCGAGGTCAGCCCGGCGACGATTCGGAGGAGCGTCGACTTGCCTGATCCGTTGGCGCCGATCAGGAGAACGAACTCACCCGCGCCGGCATCGAGATCAACCCGCCAGAGCGCCACGGTCCGCCCGAAGAGCTTCGAGACACCTCGCAGCTCCAGGCACAGACCGGCGGACGGGTTGTGGGACATCGCGGCAGGACCTCGGCATTACGACGTGGCCGTAGTATACGGGCCGCCGACCCCTGGACCCCACCGCTCATTCCCAGCCCTTCCCATGGCGCGTGCGCCGAGACGGCGGGCTCAGGCGAGTGGGGGGAGTCCGCTTAGATGACAGGCCAGCACGACGATCGCGATGGTGGCACCGGGAAGCCACTCGTACGGAAGGCAAGGCGCGTCCACCTGCGCGGCCCCATTCGCGAGCGCGACGAGAGTCCGCAGGCGCTGCGCCGACACGGCGGCGAACGAGACGCCGAGGGCGAGGCTGGAGTCCGCCTTGAGGAGCGCGCTCGCGAGCGCAGACGGGTCCGCCCCACGGCGAAGCGCGGCCGCGTCGGCCTCCTCCTCGAGATCGGTGAGTCGGGCCAGCAACACGGTCCGCGCGGTTGCCGAGCGACCAACCATCGTCAGCCAGGCTTCGAGCGCGGCAGCCCGGAGCGGCGCGAATGTTCGCCGGTGGTGGTCCTCATGGAGGAGGACGGCTCGCAGCTCCTCCGTATCGAGGGTCTCTATCAGCTCGTCCCCGACATAGATCTGCGGTCGGATCGCGCCAAGGACAAACGCGTGCCGGCCCCCACCTCGGACGACCCGGCACGCCACCCCTGCCGCGGCGATAGGGGCGGACCGACCAGCGAGGGCCCGCGCGAGGCGGCGCCCACGGAGCGTCTCTCGGAGCGCGACGACGATCCAGATCGCGAGCACCGCGACGCTCGAGGCTTCGCCCGCCAGCATCGGGTCGCCACCCGCCCGGGGAACGACAGCCAAGCAGATAAGCGCGATCGTAGCGCCCATCGTGGCCACGATGGCCCCGGGTCTCAACACGCGAATCCTCACGACGATCGCCGTTTCGCGAGGGCGAGGAGCCGTGTGCGGAGCTCGGGGTCAGCCTCCGCCAACCGCGCGGCGAACTGCCGCAGCGCGGTCGTGCCGTAGCGAGCGAGGAGATCGTCCACGGCGCGGGCGCTGAGCGCTTCAAGAAGGGCGGGCTCGTCGCCGCCAGGGCGATAGATGAACTGGCGGCCCAGCTTTTCGCGCTCGAGCAGTCCGCGCTCGAACAGCCGGACCATGATCGTCATCACCGTGGTGTAGGCGAGCGGCCGGTCACGGTCGGCGTTCAGCGCATCGACAGCGGTCGAGACGCTCGACTCGCCCTGCGACCAGACGACGCGCATCACTGCGGCGCCGAGCGGGCCAAGGGCATCTTCGATCGCGGGGTCACGCGGTTCGTGCTGGTGGTCGGTCGAGCGGGACATCGCGGCGAGGTTAGCAGACGAGCCTAGGCCACAGCATGTTCCACGACACACACCCGTAGCGGAGGCGGCTGGCGGCATCGATCTCGCGATGCAGATGCGCGTTGACGTGTCTCGCGGATGAGGCGGTCGACCGAGCGAAGCCGGATTCAGTCAGATCCCCAGACCTGCATACTATAGGTATGTCGTAGGCTCCGCTGATTTGCGTCCGGCCGAGGGAAGGCGCCCGAACTGATCTGCGCCGGGCGCCTCGATCCAGACGACCGATTACGAGCGAGCGAGGGCACATGGACAACAGGGCAGCAAGGCGAAGAGCAGCCGCCGCCGAGAAGCGCAGGAGGGACCGATCGAGGCACGTGGAGGGCGCGGCGCAGAGCTTGAGGACGGGGCGCGCAGTTGCGAGCGGGCTGTCCACGAACGCTCAGTCCGGGTCGTCCGAGACCGTTGAACCGGAAGCGCTTGTTGTCAGCCACTGCTTCGACTCGGGCGAGGATGGCGAACCGTACTCGGCGACCGTCCGCCTGACAGGACGTCGCGTCGGGCTCACCGGGATTCCCAGGCACCAGGACACCTTCGCACAAGACGACCTGATCGAGGCGATCGTGCCCGGCAGCGGGCCCGTGTCGATCACTTCCTGGGTGTACGGGCTTGCGCCGGGCGAATGGACCGTTGGGGCCGAGCTGCTCCGGCCCGGCGGTGGCACCGGCCGCGGCAGACGCGTCGCGGCCGAACCGATCCGCCCCGCTACCTGGTCGTGGCGCCGATGGGCGCTCGCGACTGCCACCGCCGGTACGGTGAAAACCCGCTGGGCGATGCTCGCACCCCTGGCCAGGATGCCTGGGGTCATCCCCGGCAGTTGGCCCGCCCTCGGTACCCTCGGCGCGATCGTCGCCCTGATCACCCAAGCGGCGATCCTGACCCACGAGAGCGTCCCGGTCGGCCCGTCGCTCATCGTGTCGCTGATCGCGCTCGCGTCCGGGATGATCGGGGCGAAGGTGTGGTACGCGGTTCTCCACCCCGGTCCGTGGCGGCAGGCGATCCTCGGGGGCTGGGCCGTCGACGGGTTCCTGATTGTGGCACCCATCGTCGCCGTCGTGACGCTGCTCGCCCTCTATCTGCCCGTCGGCCGGTTTCTCGACGCCGCAACGCCGGGACTGTTCTTCGGCGTCGCGATCGGGCGGGTCGGGTGCTTCTTCACCGGCTGCTGCGCAGGCCGCGTCAGCCGCTCCCGCTGGGGCATCTGGTCCTCGGATCAGCGGGTCGGTGCCCGCCGGGTCCCCGCTCAGCTGCTCGAGTCGGCATCCGGCTTGATGATCGGTGCGGCAGCTGGGGTTGCGGTCCTTGGCCATCTGCCAAGCCCCACTGGTGCTGTTTTTGCGGCGGCCGTCCTCGGCTATCTTCTCGTTCGGCAGGCGCTTCTGCGCGTTCGCGCGGAACGGCGCGAGTTCTCCTGGCGGCGGAGGAGTGCCCGATTGAACCCACCAGTATGATGATTCGGCAGCGTCGAACCCTGCATCTGTCGTCACCCTGACCATCCTCACTGTCCAGCTGAAAGGTCCTCTTTTCGGGCCGGCCCGGGTGGGGACCGTCCGCCGCACGAATGCGGGCCTGA
>JADMIG010000039.1 GCA_015478725.1 Chloroflexota bacterium
AAAACCCCGGAATGGGTGATCGGATTCAGCGGAATACGCATCCCCGTCGGCGGAGATGTACCATCCGAGCCCATTTTCGACCACGAGGCTCTGGTAAATCCGATCGCGATGTGGATCGACGTGGACGCCGCCCTCGCTCTGGGCTGCGGCGAGGATCAGATCCTCGCGGGTAAACCGTTCGCTGCTCCTGGTCTGCGCGACGTCCGCGTGCCACCACTGATTGAACGCCCTTGGCGGGTTCTGTCTCGGGGGCGAGAGGTCATCGAGGGGCGGAAGGTAGCGCCCAGCCGCTGGCGGCTGGGCATACTCCATGATCACGAGCGCAGAGCTCACGTTCACCAGTGGGCCGCCCCGAAGGGCGGTGTCCATGAACCCGACAAGCGGAAGGATCTGCAACTGCGTCAGTAGGGCGTGCTCCTTCCCTCGGTCCACGAGCAGCGTTCGCAGAACGGCAGCCAACCGTTTGGCTTCGGCCTCGTCGCCCGTGTCGTAGGCCGCCGCGGACCGACGGAGAAACCGCAGCTGCTCTCGAAGGAGGTCGACGAGTTCTTCACGTGTTCGAGCGAAGCGTTGCACTCGCGTGAGTGCAGCCCTTCGTTCCCGTTGGGCCTGCTTGCCGGTCACACTGCGACGCCTCGATCGAACGCATGGGCGCCGAGTCTCACAGGATGATTGTGCCTTGTCCGCTCGACGCACCGTGCGTAGGGCCTGTCATGCTTGGCCGCGTTGCGTCCGGCGGCTCCCGAAGCGCATACGTTGGATCGGTCAGGCGACAACCTGCGCGCGAATCCCGTTTGACTCGGTCCGGGCTCGTGGCTGCAGCCTGCAGCCTCAGACATGCCGACCGGAACCGTATCCTTGCCCGCATGAGCGACGTGCTCCTCGGCGTCATCATCGGCAGCCTTCTCTCGATCGCGGCTGGGATGCTCACGGAGGTCGTCCGTGGGAACCGCGAGTCGCGGGTCGACAGGGAGAAGCGGGCCGACGACCGGCGCCTCGCACGCGACTCGTTCCAGCGGGAAACGCTGCTCCGGTTTCAGGACGCGCTCGTGGATTGGGCTCGGGCCGGCGAAGAGCACCATAGAGCCGACAAGACGGCCTTCCGCGAGAGCGGGGAATGGGGCAAGAACCTTGTCGGCGAGGAGATGAGCAATCGCGAGCTGGCCGCCAACCGGAATCTGTCTCTCCTCCGCAGCCGCATCGAGGACGACGAACTCCGCGCTCGGCTCGGTGTCTGCCAGGGTATGTCAGTCCGAATGCTGATGGCGAAGGATCGGTCGACGGCGGTCGCCCTAAACATCGAGATGGCGCCTCACCTCGATTGGTGCCTGAACCGCGCCGGAGAGCTCATTCGCGCTCTCTGGTAGGAGCCTCTGTCAACCTTCGTGGAAACTCCCTTCCGGTTGACGTGATCAGGAGGCTTGCTCCTCCTCTCGTGGTGGCTGCTTGACCAGGAGCCGTCGACGAAACTGGGAGCCGCCGAGGGCCGAGTGCCACCGGCGCGGGCTTTCGAAGCCTTCGATGCCCCTCCGGAACGCCGATGTATCCTCACCCTCCCATGACGACCGCCGCCCGACCGACTGACAGCGCCGCCCGCGAGCGCGCCCAGGAGCTCATCCGCGCCTGGGAGGGACGGCCGGTCGTCGGTGGCGGGACCCGGGCGCTCGGCAGCCTCCTCGGTCGCGTCACGACGGTCGATCAGGTCGGAGTCGAGGAGCGGGTCGCCGCCCTCCGCACCCGGAGCATCAAGAAGGCGAGCAAGCTCTGGGCGCTCGACCTCGCGATCCGGATGATGGATCTGACGACCCTCGAGGGGAAGGACACGCCGGGCAAGATCCGCGCGATGTGCGTGAAGGCGATGCACCCGCTGCCCGGCGACCCGACGATCCCGTCCGTCGCGGCCGTCTGCGTCTACCCCGCCCTCGTCGAGGAGGCGAAGGCGGCGCTCGCCGGCTCTGGCGTCAAGGTCGCGAGCGTCGCGACCGGGTTCCCGAGTGGCCAGACGTTCCGCGACATCAAGATCGCCGAGACCCGGGCGGCCGCCGAGGTGGGAGCGGACGAGATCGACATGGTCATCGATCGGGGGGCCTTCCTCGCCGGCGACTACCTCACGGTCTTCGAGGAGATCGTTGCGGTCAGGGAGGCGGCCGGCGCGGCCCACCTCAAGGTGATCCTCGAGACGGGCGAGCTCGAGACGTACGACAACGTCCGCCGCGCATCCGTCCTCGCGATGGCCGCCGGCGCCGACTTCATCAAGACGTCCACCGGCAAGGTGACCCCGGCGGCCACGCTGCCGGTGACGCTCGTCATGCTCGAGGCGATCCGCGACTTCGAGCGCCAGACCGGGCGGGCCGTCGGGATGAAGCCCGCCGGCGGCATCCGCACGGCGAAGGAAGCGGTCCAGTACCTCGTCGTCCTCTACGAGACGCTCGGCCCGCGCTGGATGACGCCGGACCGCTTCCGGTTCGGCGCGAGCAGCCTCCTCAACGACGTCCTCATGCAAATCGAGAAGGAACGGACGGGTCGCTACTCGGACCCGGACGACTTCACCCTCGACTGAGGCACGGTCCGGGCGACGGGGGAGGTGAGCATGCGGTTCCCGAGGCGGTGGCGACGCTGGGTCGTGGCCGCCGTAGTGGTCATCCTCGTGGTCGCGTCGATCCGCGCTCTCGACAGCGTTTCGTGGATCCGGTACTACCGCGTCGTGGACGATCAGACGCTGAGCGTCGGGACGATCACCGGTCACGGTGCGTGGACGCGGGTGACGAGCCTCACCGAGACTCCATCGGCCGTCACCATCACCGTCAGCTCGCTCCGGCTCCAGCTCGGGCCGGGAACGGCGGATGGCGTACCAGTCGTCACGGAGGTGGCGTTGCACGAGCCGATCGGCAGTCGGACGGTCATCGATGGCAGTACTGGCCTGCCCGTGAAACCTTGCACGCACCAACCGGCGTATCCGACGGACTGCTTCTGACGTCGCACGACTGCGAGATCGAGACGCCACCCCCGGCCGGCAGCAGAGCGCGGTGCATAATGCCAAAGATGCTCCGACACCTTCCAACGAACCGATGACCGTTGCCCGCCGCGACACACCGCGACCCCCGAACAGCTGGGGCATGGGCGACGGACAGGCGATCCCGTGGGAGTACGCCCCGGCACCCGAGAGCCGCGAGGTCGTGAAGCTCCGCGAGCGCTACGGATTGTTCATCGGTGGGCGGTGGGTCAGCGCGAGCGACGGCGAGACGTTCCAGACGATCGATCCTTCCACGGAGGAGCCCCTCGCCGAGGTGGCCCGCGGGACCGCGGCGGACATGGACCGGGCGGTGCGGGCGGCCCGGGCGGCGTTCCGCCGCCGCTGGGGGGATCTGCCGGGTCGCGAGCGGGCGAAGTACCTCTTCCGGATCGCCCGGATCCTCCAGGAGCGGAGTCGCGAGTTCGCCGTCCTCGAGAGCATGGACAGCGGCAAGCCGATCCGGGAGAGCCGCGATGTCGACGTGCCGCTCGCCGCGGCGCACTTCTGGTACTACGCAGGCTGGGCGGACAAGCTCGACTACGCGTTCCCGGGCCGGGTCGCCCGCCCGCTGGGAGTGGCGGGCCAGATCATCCCGTGGAACTTCCCGTTGCTCATGCTCGCCTGGAAGATCGCCCCGGCCGTGGCGGCGGGCAACACGGTCGTGCTCAAGCCGGCGTCAACGACCCCGCTGACGGCGCTGCTCTTCGCCGATGTGTGCCAGCAGGCCGACCTGCCGCCCGGAGTCGTGAACATCGTCCCGGGGCCCGGCGACGTCGGCATGGCGCTCGTCCGGAACCCCGGCGTGGACAAGATCGCGTTCACCGGCTCGACCGAGATCGGGCGCCGCATCGCCGCCGGTGTCGCCGGCTCGGACAAGGCCCTCACCCTCGAGCTCGGCGGCAAGGCCGCGAACATCGTCTTCGACGACGCACCGCTCGACCAGGCGGTGGAAGGGATCGTCAACGGGATCTACTTCAACCAGGGTGAGGTCTGCTGCGCGGGCAGCCGGCTCCTCGTCCAGGAGAGCGTCGCCGAGGCGCTCATCGGCAAGCTCAAGGACCGCCTCGCGACGATCCGGGTCGGCGATCCGCTCGACAAGAACACGGATGTCGGCGCGATCAACAGCCGGGCCCAGCTCGAGAAGATCACCGAGCTCGTGGCGGCGGGCGTCGCCGAGGGTGCCGAGCTCTACCAGCCGGCCTGCGACCTGCCGGATCGCGGCTACTTCTTCCGGCCGACGCTCTTCACGAACGTCGCCCAGAGCCACCGGATCGCCCGCGAGGAGATCTTCGGGCCCGTCCTCTCCGTCCTCACCTTCCGGACCCCGGAGGAGGCGGTCGAGAAGGCGAACAACACGCCCTACGGCCTGTCCGCCGGGATCTGGACGGACAAGGGCAGCCGGATCCTCGCGATGGTCAGGCGGATGAAAGCCGGCGTCGTCTGGGCGAACACGTTCAACCGCTTCGATCCCACGAGTCCGTTCGGCGGCTACAAGGAGTCGGGCTACGGACGCGAGGGCGGCCGTCACGGCCTCCACGCCTACGTCCGCCTCGAGGACCGCTGATGGCGGAGTCCCGCATCGCCGTCCGCAAGACGTACAAGCTCTACATCGGCGGGGCGTTCCCGCGGTCCGAATCCGGCCGCTCGTACGTCGTGTCCGCGGCCGATGGAACCCCGTTCGCGAACGCTCCGCGCGCATCGCGCAAGGACCTCCGCGATGCCGTCCGGGCGGCGCGGGCGGCGGCTGCCCCGTGGGCGGACCGGACGGCGATGAACCGCGGCCAGATCCTTTACCGGGTGGCGGAGCTCATGGAGGGTCGCCGGACCCAGTTCATCGAGGAGGTCGGCGCAGCCGAGGGCGTCCGCGCGCCCCGGGCCGGGACCCTCGTCGATCGCTCGATCGACCGCTGGGTCTGGTACGCGGGGTGGGCGGACAAGATCGCCCAGGTCCTCGGCTCGGTGAACCCGGTCGGTGCGCCGTACTTCAACTTCACGATCCCTGAGCCGACGGGCGTGGTCGGGATCGTCGCCCCGGAGACGTCGTCGCTCCTCGGCTTCGTCTCGCGGGTCGCTCCCGCCCTCGCCGGCGGCAACGTCGTCGTCGTCCTCGCCTCTGAGTCGCGGCCGTTGCCGGCCGTCACCCTGACGGAGGTCCTCGGCACGTCCGACGTTCCGCCCGGCGTCGTCAACCTCCTCACCGGCCTGCGCCGCGAGCTCGTCCCGGTCATGGCCGCGCACGGGGACGTGGATTCGCTCGACACGTGGGGCGTGCCGCCGGAACTCCAGGAGTCGGTCGAGATCGCCGCGGCGGAGGACATCACCCGGATCCTCCGCCGCCCGGCGCGCGTCAGCGACGCCCGCTTCGACTGGACGGACGACCGCGCCGCCGAGCGACCCGAGTGGATCGCCGCCCACCTCGAGATGAAGACGGTCTGGCACCCGATCGGGATCTGAGGGCGGGCACCGACGATCGCGTCACGCGCCACGATCGCCCCGCCGCCCGGTACCGTCCGTAGACTGGCGCGATGCCGCCCGGCGTGTTCGTCCTCGTCCTGTTCGTCGCCGTGCTCCACGTCCTGTGGAACGCCGTCCTCAAGTCGTCCGGCGACACCCTTCGGACGGCGGCCCGGGCTATGGTCGTCGGGGTGGCGGTCTTCGCTCCGCCGATCGTCGTCGCCTGGCTCGCGACCGGCCGGCCCGGGATCCCCGGGGACGTCCTCGTCCTTGCCGTCGTCTCGGGCTTCCTCGAGGCGGCGTACTTCATCGCCCTCTCGGCCGCCTATCGGCGCGGCGACCTGTCCGTCGTCTACCCGATCGCCCGCGGGACCGCCCCGATCCTCGCGGTGGCACTCGGTGTCGTCGTCCTCGGGGAACGCCTGTCGCCACCGGGGGTCCTCGGGGTCGTGGCCCTGCTCTCCGGCATCGTCCTGGTCCAGCGACCATGGCGGGCGATCGCCGCCATCGCCGCAGTCCGGCGACGGAGCTCGAACGGCGGAGCGGGGCCGGGCAACGGGTCAGGCATCGGGCCGGGTGCCGCGGAGTTCGCCCTGCTCACGGGCGTGACGATCGCGGCCTACTCAGCCGTCGACCGGACCGCCGTCCAGCACGTCGCGCCGTGGCTCTACGCCGGGGTCGTCTTTCCAATCTGTGCCATCGTCCTCGTCGGCTGGGTGCGGCTCGTCGCCGACCGCGGCCGGCCACCGACGTTCGCCGTTTCATCGTCTGCGGCTCCCGCTCCCACTCCCGCGCCGGCCTCGTGGCTCCTGTCCGGGATCGCCGGGACCGTCAGCCTCGGCGCGTACGGCCTCATCCTCCTCGCCTACACGCTCGCTCCGCTCACGGCGGTGGCGCCGCTTCGCGAGAGCTCGGTGGTCATCGCCTCGGCCTGGGGCGCGATCCGGATGCGCGAGGCGGTCGGGACGGCGGACCGCATCCGGCGGATCGGCGGCGCCTGCCTCGTCCTCGCCGGCGCCGTGCTCCTCGCCCTCGAGCCCTGAGTCGGGGCCGGACGTCCGGGCCTGGCGGTTCCCGAGCCGGCGTTCGGGCCTCAGCCGTCCGCTGTGTCCGTCACCGGCACGTCCACGGTCGCCCGACGGCCGAACAATCGCCGCTGGCCGAACGGACTGTTGGCCACGGCCACGCCGCCGACCACGAGCGCGGTCCCGGCGAGGACGCGCGCGTCGACCGTCTCGTGGAGGACGACGAAGCCGAGGACGATCCCGACGATCGGGAGGAGATAGGCGACGAGCGAGGTGCGCGTCGATCCCCACGTCGCGAGGAGCCGGAAGAACGCCAGGTAGGCGAGGCCCGAGCCGAACAGGCCGAGCCAGAGGACCGCGAAGACGGACGAGGCCTGGTAGGCGATCCCGAACGGGCGCTCGACGGCGAGGGCGAGTGCGGCGCTGATGACGAACGCGAAGAACACCTGGAAGAAGGCCTGGACCATCGGCCGCAGACCGCGCACGTTGTGGCGCGCATAGACGTTCCCGGCCGCGTACGAGATGGACGATCCGATCATCGCGATCTCACCCGGCAGATCCGCCCCGCCGCCGCGCCCGAGGCTCGGGCTCGTGAGGAGGATGACACCGCCGAACCCCACCACGAGCCCGACCAGCCGGTTGACGCTGATCGGCTCGTCCGTGAGCACGAGCGCGGCGAAGATGATCGTGAAGAGCGGGACGGATGCGTTGAGGATCGAGGCGAGCGACGAATCGATCGTCTGCTCGCCGGAGGTGATGAGCGAGAACGGGATGACGATGTTGAGGATCGCCATGACGACGAGATGGCGATAGATCCGCGGGTCTCGTGGCAGCCGTTCGCCCGAAGCCCGGAGGACCACGCCGAGGAGGAGCGACCCGACGAGGAGCCGGCCGGCGACGAGGGTGAACGGGGTGAGCGTCTCGACGCCGATCTTGATGAAGAGGTAGCTGCTGCCCCAGAAGAGGCCGAGGGCGCCGAAGATGAGCCATTCGATGCGCGTGGTGCGGGCGGCCAATGGTCCCTCCGGGCGTCGATCTCGGCGGATGATACGCGGTCTTGGACTATCGATGTGGGCCAATGTTCCCTGCCCGGCACTCGTTCCGCTCGGCGACGGATCGGCCGGGAGCCCGCTGCGGACGGCGACGGACCGCCGATCTCCCGTACCATCGGCCAGATGGCCGACCTCGCCCGCGACCGAGCCTCCCTCATCGCCGCGCTGATGGAGAGTGAGCCGGTGGCGGCAGTCGAGCCCGATCGCATCCGCGTCGTCCACGCTCCGGGTCGCGTCAACCTCCTCGGCGAACACACGGACTACAACCAGGGCTTCGTCCTACCCGTTGCGATCAGCCTCGGCATCTCCATCGCCCTCGTCGCAACGGACGACCGGCGGGTCGAACTGACCCTCGCCGCGACGGGGGAGCGGGGCGTCGTGGAGCTCGATGCGATCGGCGACCGGAGGGGGACCTGGATCGACTATGTCCGCGGCACGGCCTGGGCACTCATCGAGGCCGGCCTCCCGGTCCACGGCTTCCGCGGTCTGCTTGCCTCCGATCTGCCCGCGGGTTCGGGTCTCTCCTCCTCGGCGGCCCTTGAGCTCGCCTCGGCCTGGGCGCTCTCCGGGGGCGAGCCTCCGCCGTCCGACCCGCTCGGGCTCGCCCGGATCGCCCAGCGCGGGGAGAACGTGTACGTCGGGGTCGGCTCGGGGCTCATGGACCAGTTCGCCTCCTCGTGCGGGGTCGCCGGCGCCGCCCTCCTGCTCGATTGCCGGTCGCTCGAGTGGCATGCCGTGCCGATCCCGCCGGACCTGCGGATCGTCGTCTGCCACACCGGCTCGACGCGGCGGCTCAACGGCTCCTCGTACAACGCCCGAGTCGCCGAGTGCCGCCGCGCGGTCCAGGCGATCGCCGCCGTCGAGGGTCCGGCCGTCGCGACGCTTCGCGACGTCGACGCCGCGATGCTGGCGCGCAACGCCGATCGGCTCGACCCGATCGCGCGACGCCGCGCGGAGCACATCGTCGCCGAGAACGGCCGGGTACTCGAGGCCGAAGCCGCGCTCCGATCGGACGACGCAGGGGCGATCCGCGAGCTGTTCGCGGCGAGCCACGCGTCCATGCGCGACCTCTTCGAGATCAGCTCGCCGGAGCTCGACGCGCTCGTCGAGATCGCCTCGCCGGTCCCTGGCGTGATCGGGGCGCGGATGACGGGCGGCGGCTTCGGCGGCTGCACGGTCAACCTCGTGCGGCCGGAGGCGGTTGAACGGCTTCGCGAGGCGGTGGAGCGCGACTACCCGGCGCGGACCGGGCGGTCGCCACGCGTCTGGGAGGTCGACGCCGTCGCCGGGGCGGACGTCGTCGCCTGATCGGCGAACCCCGGGCATGCGGGGGCTCGTGGGGACCTCGGTCAGCCCTTGGTGGAGCCAAGCGTCAGGCCGCCGATGAACTGTTTCTGCAGAATGACGAACACGATCAGTGTCGGCAGAGCGACGAGGATCGCCCCGGCTGAGAGAAGATTGTTGTCGGTGAAGAACTGACCCGAGAGGTTGTTGAGAGCGGACGTGATCGGCAACTTCGAACCGGTCCGCATCAGCAGGATCGCCCAGAAGAAGTCGTTGTAGATCCAGGTGAACTCGAGGGTCGCGAGCGCGGCGAGGGCCGGCCTCGTCAAAGGCAGGATCACCCGCAGGTAGGTATCCCAGACCGATGCACCGTCGACGACGGCGGCTTCGTTGAGTTCCCGCGGGATCGTCTTCATGAAATTCGACAGCACGAACGTGCAGAAGCCGAGCTGGAACGCGACGTGGATCGCGATGATCCCGATGAACTGGTCGTAGAAGACCCCGTTGTCGCTGAGCGGCTGCGGCAAGGGAAGCGCCAGGTACAGCCGGAAGAGCGGCACGATGACCACCTGCTGGGGCAGCAGGTTGCCCGCCGTGAACAACATCAGGAGGGCCAGGCTGAATTTGAAGCTGTAGCGAGACACCGCAAAGGCGACCATCGAAGCAAAGAACAGCACGAGGATCACCGCCGGGACCACGATGATGATCGTGTTGAGGAAGAAATGTGGTAGTTCGGCCTGGTTCCAGGCATTGACGAAGTTGTCGATCGTATACGTGCCACCGATGGACACATACCCGAGTCGGGCCGTTTCGCCGTATGGGCGCAACGCCGTGTAGATGGCCCACCCCAGCGGGAAGAGCCACACTGCGCAGACCGCGATCAGGAATGCGTGGAGTAGTGCCCGGCGAGGCCTCCGTCGTGCAGGACGTGCACCGACACCCGCCCGGGACGCCGTCGCGGTGGCGATCATCGGGCATCCTCGCCGAGCGTGCGCGCCAGGTAGAAGATGATCGGTCCGATTGAGATCAGCAGAAGAATCACGGCGATCGCGGATCCGAACCCGACCCTGCTGGCTTCGCCGAGAATGTTGTTGGTCACGAGCACCGACAGGAGCTCGAGTCCGTTCAGGCCCTTGTTGATGATGTAGACGATGTCGAAGGCCCGAAGTGACTCGATGACCGTCACCACGAGGACGACGACATTGATCGGGGCGAGTATCGGGAAGATCACCCGGAAAAAGGTCTGACGAGCGTTCGCACCGTCGATCGACGCCGCCTCACGGAGCGTCGGATCGACGCTCTTGAGCCCCGCCAGGTAGAGGACCATGACGTAGCCGACGTGCCGCCAGCTCGCCGCAACAAGGACTGCCCAGAGGTTGATGTCCGGATTCCCAAGCCAGTCGATGAGGTGGCCGCTGCTCGTGGTTGTGCCGAGCACATTGTTGAGGAAGCCCTGATCGGGTGCGTACTGCAGCTCCCAGATGAATCCCACGACCGCAAGGGACAGCACGACAGGCATGTAGATGATGCTCTGGTAGATCCGCGATCCTCGAATCTCCCGATCGAGCAGGACCGCGAGGAGCATCCCGATCGGGGTGGCGATCAAGAGGAATACGGCCAGCCAGATGAGGTTGTGGGCCAGCGCCGGATAGAACGGCGGATAGATACCGCCAAACAGGACCTGGTAGTTCGTGAGCCCGACGAACTTGATCCGGCCGAGCCCACCGATCCCGTTCCAACTCGTGAAAGAGAGGAGGATCGAGCCGAGGGTCGGGAGCCAGATGAGGAAGATGTGGATGAAGGCCGGTATGCCCACCATCAGCGCCAGGATCACCTTGTCCCGGCGGGTGAGCAGGCTGTAGCGGCGTCGCTTTCGCGACGCCGCTGGCCTGGCGGCCGTCGGATCCACGACCGTCACGTTCGGATGATTGGCCGACCTAGCTGAGGAGCGGTTCGACCGATCTCATTGGGCCGGCAAGCTGTCGTAGAAGGCCTGAATGCCCTTGAGATACGCGTCGAGATCCTGGGTCGGATCGCTGAGGAACTTCTGGATGAAGCCCTGCATGCCGTTCGGCCCGGCGAAGTCCGGCCGTGTGTCGCGGTCGAGGAACTGGGCGATCTTGTTCGATGCCCCGATGATCTTGGCCGACGACAGCTGGAATGCGTTGTACTTGCTCGTGTCGGCGTCCGTGGCGGCCGCGACGTCGTTGGGGTCCGAGGTCAGGTAGATGGACTCCGCCCCGGGTGTTCCGATGAACGCCAGCAACGCTTTCGCTGCGTCGGGGTTCTTCGGCTTCGCCGCCATCATGAACCCGTCGATCGGAGCGTCGATCGCGTTCTCCGAGTCGTACTGGGTTCCGAAGAGCGGGAAGGGGAAGAAGTCGAGGTCGTCATGCGTCGCTGGGTCGGTCGCCTGCTGACCGGCGAACGTGCCGAGGAAGTACATCCCCGCCTTGTTGCTGATCATCGACTGAGCTGCGTCCTGCCAGGTGCGACCGAGAGCGGCCTCCTGATGGTAAGGGAGAAGAGTCGCCCATCTCTGGTAGACGGCCTTGACCTGCGGGTCGGTCCACTTGTTCTTTCCGGCCATGAGACTGACGTGATAGTCGTACCCATTCAGGCGCATGTTGAGGATGTCGAAGGTGCCCATCGCGGGCCAGCCGTCCTTGTCGCCGAAGGCGAGCGGGACGAGGCCGTCCGACTGCATCTTCTTGGCCAGCGTCGTGAAGTCGTCGATCGTCTTGGGGATCTGGTACCCCTGCTTCGCGAAGAGCGACTTCCGATAGATCACGACCCACGGGTAGTTGTAGATCGGGACGAAATACTGCTTTCCGTCGTCGCCGGTTGATGCCCCCTTGAATGCACTGCTGAAGTGGGACCCGATCGTGGACCAGACGTCGCTGATGTCCCCGGCAAGGCCCTGGGCAGCGAAGAAGCGCATCCGGTAGCCGGCAAACCAGGTGAACACGTCATCCGGCGTGCCTTGCAGGTAGGCGCTGATCGTGTCCTGGAACTTTCCATGCTCGACGGTGTTGACGGTGACCGCGATGCCTGTCTTGGCGGTGAAGGCGTCGATGACGTCCTGCATCGCTTTCTTCGGCACCGCATCTGAGAGGCTGGAGCCGAAGGTCGTCGATCCGGTCGCGGCCGACCCGGCGGCAGCGGACGGCGCCGCGGCGGACGGCGCAGCGGCGGACGGCGCGCTGCTCGCTGCGGGTGACGGCGTCGCCGCCGAGCTGCACGCGGCGAGGAGGGCCGGGACGGACGCGAGCCCGGCGACCCCCGCGATGCCCTTCAGGACCGTACGACGACTGACGGTGCGCGAGCCCGACTCCTCGATCGGCGAGCCGGGTGTCTCGGGAAGTGCCATGGCTGACGTGTCCTCCTCCAGATCGCCGGTCGCTGCGGAGCACAAAATCCAACAGGACCGAACGGATTGTCAGTCGGCGCCGAGTGGGTGTCAAGATGCCATGTGGCATCTGCGATGGTTCATGTCTGAAAACGTTGACTTTCAGCGCTCCGTCCGCCAATCTCAACAGCGAACGGACATGACAGCGGGGTCCGGTCGGAGGCTCAGGGCAGCGGAGGATGTGGATGCGCACGCGTGATCGGGAGGCGCGCTGAGTGCTCGCCCGGCAACGCCAGGCCTTGATCGTCGATCGCGTCCGGGAGGACGGAGCGGTCCGCGTCGCCGACCTTGTTCGCATCCTCGGCGTGTCGGACATGACCGTCCGCCGCGACCTCGAGGTGCTCCACGATCAGGGCCTGCTGGAGAAGGTCCACGGCGGGGCGACGGCCCTCCCCGGCAGTGCCCTCTTCGAGCCGGGATTCGCCGCCAAGTCGACCCTCCAGCAGGCGGAGAAGGATGCGATCGCCGCCGCGGCCGTCACGCTCGTCGAGCCGGGCACGGCGATCGGCGTTTCCGCCGGGACCACGACGTACACGATCGCCCGCGCCCTCATCGACATCGCGGATCTGACGGTCGTCACCAACTCGATCCCCGTCGCCGACGCGCTCCACGCTGCCGGCCGTCGCGACCAGACGATCATCCTCACCGGTGGCGTCCGCACGCCATCCGATGCGCTCGTCGGCCCGTTCGCGGTCGCCGCCCTGCGGAGCGTCCACCTTGACCTCGTCTTCATGGGCGTTCACGGCATGGATGTCCGATCCGGGTTCACGACCCCGAACCTCCTCGAGGCCGAGACGAACCGGGCCCTCATCGAGGCCGGGCGCCGGCTCGTCGTGACGGCCGACCACACGAAATGGGGCGTCATCGGCATCAGCTCGATCGCCCGCCTCGACGAGGCGGACGTCCTCATCACGGACTCCGGGCTCGAGGCGGACGCGCGGAACCAGCTCGACGGTCACGTCCGCGAGCTCGTCGTCGTCGATCCGGGTGGTCGAGCCTGATGGACGGACGGGCTCCGCTCCTCGACGGTCCCCATCGCCGCTACGACCCGCTCACGGACGAGTGGGTCCTCGTCTCGGCGGGCCGGACGCACCGACCATGGCTCGGGCGCGAGGAGCGACCGGCCGTCGAACGGCTGCCGGCATACGATCCCGAGTGCTATCTCTGCCCGGGCAACCGGCGGGTGGGCGGTGAGGAGAACCCGGCGTACGACTCGACGTACGTGTTCACCAATGACTTCGCCGCGCTCCGCCCGGAGGCATCGATCGAGCGGGTCGGATCGGGGCTCCTCGTCGCGGAGGGCGAGCGGGGCACCTGTCGGGTCATCTGCTTCTCGCCCCGCCACGACGCCGGGCTCGCCCGGATGGAGCCGGCGGACGTGCGCCGCGTCATCGACGTGTGGTCGGATCAGACCACCGAGCTCGGGGCCGCATACCGCTGGGTCCAGGTGTTCGAGAATCGCGGCGAGTCGATGGGCGCGTCGAATCCGCATCCCCACGGCCAGGTCTGGGCCGGGTCCGCTCTGCCGCGCCAGGCCGCGCGCGAGGACGGGACGCAGCGTCGGCACCTCGATCTCCACGGCAGGCGGCTCCTCCTCGACTATGCCGCGACGGAGGCGGGCGGTCCGCGGGTCGTCGAGCTCGGCGAGGACTGGCTCGTCGTCGTCCCGTTCTGGGCGACGTGGCCCTTCGAGACGCTCCTCATCCCGCGTGCGCCCGTGGAACGTCTCCCGGAGCTCGACGATCGCCGCCGCGATGCGCTGGCACGGACGATCATCCGGCTCCTCGGGCGGTACGACAACCTCTTCGACGAGCCGTTCCCGTACTCGATGGGCTGGCATCAGGCGCCGTTCGGGAGCGGGTCGACGAGCCACTGGCAGCTCCACGCCCACTTCTACCCGCCGCTCCTGCGGGCGACGGTGCGGAAGTTCATGGTCGGCTACGAGCTCCTCGCGGAGCCCCAGCGCGACCTCTCGGCCGAGGAGGCCGCGGAGCGCCTCCGTGCCGTCGAGCCGGCGCGGTCCGTCGCGCTCGACGAGGTCGTCCGCACCTGACCGTCCGGCCGGCGCGCCCGCTACGATGGGGGCTGCGGCGACAGGAGGACGGATGCGGCTCTGGGGCGGGCGATTCAGCGAGGCGAACGACCGGCGGGTCGCCGGATTCACGAGCTCGATCGAGCTCGACCAGGCGCTCGCCACGGACGACCTCACGGGCTCGATCGCCCACGTCCGCGGGCTCGGCCGGGCCGGACTGCTCGACGCCGACGCAGTCGCGACGCTCATCGGCGGTCTCGAGGCCCTGCGAGCGGAGGTCGAGGCCGGCACGCTGACCTGGGACGCCGAGCTCGAGGACGTCCACCTCAACCTGGAAGCGGCCCTCGCGGATCGGATCGGGCCGCTCGCCGGCCGGCTCCACACCGGACGGTCGCGGAACGACCAGGTGGCAACGGATCTGCGGCTCTGGCTCCGGCGGACGATCGACACCCTCGACGGGGCGCTCGTCGGCTTCGAGCGGGCTCTCGTCGACCTCGCCGCGCGCGAGGGGGAGGCGATCCTCCCCGGGACGACCCACATCCAGCCAGCCCAGCCTGTCCTCTTCGCCCACCACCTGCTCGCCTACGTCGAGATGCTCGAACGAGACCGCGGCAGGTTCGCCGACACGCGACGGCGAGCGAACGTGAGCCCCCTCGGTTCCGGCGCGCTCGCCGGCGCCGGCTACCGGCTCGACCGCGAGGCGACGGCAGCCGACCTCGGCTTCGACGGGGTGACCGCGAACTCGCTCGACGCGGTGAGCGATCGCGACTTCGTCGTCGAGTTCCTCGCCGCAGCGTCGCTCACGATGATCCATCTCAGCCGGCTCGCCGAGGAGATCACGTGGTGGTCGAACCCGCGCTTCGGGTTCGTCCGCGTCGCGGACGCGTTCTCGACCGGCAGCTCGATGATGCCGAACAAGAAGAATCCCGATCCGGCCGAGCTCGTCCGCGGGCGGGCGGGGCGGGTCGTGGGTTCGCTGACCGGCATGCTCGCGGTCCTCAAGGGACTGCCGCTCGCGTACCAGCGAGACCTCCAGGAGGACAAGGCGCCGCTGTTCGAGACGGCGGCGACACTCGAGGCGTCGCTCGGGATCATGGCGGGCCTCATGGCCACGCTCGCCATCGACCGCCACCGGATGCGGACGGCGGCGGAGGAGGGGTTCACCACCGCGACCGCGGTCGCCGACGCGCTCGTCCGACGTGACGTGCCGTTCCGGGTCGCCCACCACGTGGTCGCTGGGCTCGTGGCAGCGGCCGAGGCGGCGGGGGTCGGGCTCGATGCCCTGCCGGACGCGACGATCGTGGCGGCCCTCGCCGCGGGCGGCGATCCCGGTGCAGTGGCGATCGCCGCGGACCCCGGCATCGGCGACGAGCTGCGGGCCGCCGCGTCCATCGAGGCGGCGATCGCGTCGTGCGACGTGATCGGCGGGACGGCCCCGCGGCGCGTCGCGGAGGCGCTCGCCGCAGCCCGGGCTCGGCTCGACCCGGGAGCCTGACCATGCTCACCGCCGAGGCGATCCGGCGCGCCCCGAAGGCGCTCCTCCACGATCATCTGGACGGCGGCCTCCGGCCGGCCACGATCGTCGATCTCGCCGCCGAGTCCGGTTATCGCGGTCTGCCGACGACGGACGTCGCCGAGCTCGCCCGCTGGATCCAGCGCGGCGCGGACCGCAAGTCCCTCGAGCTCTACCTCGAGACGTTCGTCCACACCGTGGGCGTCATGCAGGAGCGTGACGCGATCGTCCGGGTGGCCGCCGAGTGCGCCGAGGATCTTGCGGCCGACGGGGTGGTCTATGCCGAGGTCCGCTACGCCCCGGAGCTCTCCGTCGAGCGTGGACTCTCGCTCGACGAGGTCGTGGAGGCGACCCTCGAGGGGTTCCGGCTCGGCTCGGCGCGAGCTGCTGCGGCAGGTCATCCGATCGTCGTCCGGGCGCTCGTGACCGCCATGCGGCAGGCCGATCGGGCATCGGAGATCGCCGAGCTGGCCCTGCGCCATCGGGACGCCGGCGTGGTGGGCTTCGACATCGCCGGCCCGGAGGCGGGCTATCCGCCGGGTCGGTTCGCGGACGCCTTCCGCCGGCTCACGCACGCGAGCTTCCACCTGACCCTCCACGCCGGCGAGGGATACGGCCTGCCGTCCATCCGCGAGGCGCTCGAGCTCGGCGCCGAGCGCCTCGGTCACGGCGTCCGGATCATCGACGACATCGACGTAGACGGCGACGGTCGCGCCCGCCTCGGACGACTCGCCGCCTACGTCCGGGATCGGCGCATCCCGCTCGAGTTGTGCCCGACCTCGAACGTCCATACCGGGCTCGCGGCGTCCGTCGCGGAGCATCCGATCGATCTCCTCCGGCGGCTCCGCTTCCGCGTCACCGTGAACACGGACAACCGGCTCATGTCCGGGGTCTCCCTGTCGTCCGAGTTCGCCGCCCTCGACGCGGCCTTCTCGATCGGCCTCGGTGAGATGGAGTGGCTCACCCTCAACGCGATGAAGAGTGCGTTCCTTCCGTTCGACGAGCGGCTGCGGATGATCGACGAGGTCATCAAGCCCGGCTACGCGCGGCTGCGGCGGGAGGCCGCCGGCTGACGAACGCCGATTGCGCGAGCGGCCACATGCGAGCGGCCGAATGCACGCTCTGCGAGCGCAAAGCCGGGTGGTCGGGGTGCGGGGAGCCACTGCGCAGTCTCCGGATGCGGTCGTCCGGCGGGTCCACGCACGAACGGAGTCGCGCCGATGGGCCGCCATTCGGTTGTTGGTGCTACGACACCCGGCTGAACCGACCGAACGCTCGTGTCGCGAGCATCTGACCAAATAGCGGACGCGGAGCCTGCGACGACGCGGGACGCCAGCTTGCGACGACGCGCGACGCCGAGCCTGCG
>JADMIG010000040.1 GCA_015478725.1 Chloroflexota bacterium
GGGCGTCGGAGCCGAGGTCGCGGGCGCCGAGGTCGAGGTGGAGCCGCCGTTCTGGCCCGCCGGGGTCGGGCTCGAGGTGGAGCCACCATTCTGGCCAGGCGGGGTCGGGGTCGGGGGCGCGAAGCTCGTGGCGGAGCCGCCGTTCTGACCCGACGCGTTCGTGCCGCCGACGTCGGGCTGGCTGGCGCCCGGGTTCGGGCCGACCGCGCCGCGAACAACGGTGTTCTCCTCGAGGGCCGCGCGCGCCGCGACCCCCACGCCATCGGTGGGATCCTCGGCGAGGGTGAGCAGCCAGGCGGTCTGCCCCGTGAGCGCGGCTCCCAGCTGAGGATCGGCGCCGGAAACGGAGCCGATCTCGGATCTCAGGTCGCGGAGTCCCGCGGTGTAGGCATCCAGCGCGGCCACGAGGCCGCCTGGATCACCGGCCCACGCCGCAGACTCGGCCTCGGTGAAGCGCGCTGTCAGGCGAGCGGCCTCGGCGTCGATCCGCGCCTGGGTTCCGCGCGGCGGGAGCGACACGGTCTCGATCGCCAGCCGAAGACCGTAGAACGGCTGGCCGGGGCCACTCTGTGCCGAGACCAGACCCACACTTCCGGCGAGGAGTCCAACGGCGAGGAGGCTCGCCGTGAAACGCCTCGCCGGCGCCCTGGATCGCCACGCGGCGACGGGTCGAGGCTGAAGTGTCGCCGCCCGAAACTCCGAGACCAGGCTCTCCCGGGTGCGCGCGACGACCTCCGGCGGGGGCGAGAATGATCGCTCGACGTCGCGCTCGAAGCGCAGCTCGATCGGGGTGGGCGCAGTGTCCGGATCGGTTGTCCGCCCGAAGGAGAACCGCATCATGCCGATCCCTCGACGAGCCGATCGGCGCGGAGGGCTCGCACGCCCTCGCTGTCTCGGAGGCGGCTGAGGGCGCGGAACTGGAGGGCGCGGACGCTGCCTTCGCGCTTCCCCATGAGTGCGCCGATCTCGGCCGGCGAGAGCCCGGCGAAGAACCGATAGAGGAGGACGTCGCGCTGCTCGCCGGTCAATCCGTCGAGCGCGGCGAGGAGCGCCGCCCGCTCCTCGGCCGACTCGATGAACGCGGTCGGGTCCTGGGCCTCGTCCGGCCGGAGGCTCAGCGCCTCGATCGGCGCGGAAGGGCGATCCCGACGGCCGAAGTCGATGAGCGCGTTCCGGGCGATCCGGAACAGCCAGGCCCCGAACGGAAGACCGCGGCTCTCGTAGCGGGGCAATGCCTCGATCACCTTGACGAACACCCGATGGAGCAGATCTTCCGCGTCGGCCGGCTCCGCGACATGGGCGAGCAGGAATCGATAGACCCGCACGGCGTAGTGCTCGTACAGCGCACCGAATGCGTCAGCGTCGCCCGCCCGAGCGAGGGTGATGAGTTCATCGACTCGTTCATCATTCATGGGAACGAGTCGCGGCGCCCGCCGTTACGGACCCTGGCCTGCGGCCCGGCCGACGCAGTGATCACGGGGTCCTCGCGTCTCCATCGCCGGATCTCGAGCGATGCTGGGGGACGACGCTATCCAGCCAACCTTGCAGCGAACCTTGCAGCGAACCTTGCGGTGGTGACTCCGGTCACCGGTGCAAGGTCGTTCAACGCGTCGAGCTCGCCGCGCCCGGTGTCGTACCCGCCAGCGACGAGAGGGCGGCCCGCAACGAGGCGATCTCAGCCGTGGCAGCGCCCCACTCAGGTTCGTCCGGGTCCGCGCCCTCGAGACGGAACAGAGCGAGGCGAAGTTCGATGTGGAGCCTCGTGGCTACGTCGTCGAACTCCGGCGCCGTCCCGGCCTCGCCCACGGCGTCGACCGTTCCAGAGACGCCGCTCGGGTATGCCCCCAGGGCCCGTCGGAAGAATCGATCGATCGTCATCCTCGAGCTCCCTCAGCGAGTGAAGAGTTGCCCGGTGAGATCCCGATGGAAGACGATCTGGACCGGCCGCGGAAGCCTCCGTCGGAACGCGCTGCGCCGCACGCCCCAGCGGCGACCCGGATCATCCCCGGCCTGACGGCGCCATTGCCCGTAGGTCCTCGGCGTTCATCCATGGCGATCGCTCGCGGTCCGGTCGGATCGTGATGGCCAGGCCCCAGCGCGCCGTTCGCCGTGTCGTCGCTCGCGCCTCACGCGCGGCCGGTCCGCTGCGCCGAGGCGCCGGTCAGGCACGCCGACTCGCCGGTCGGCACGCCCCTGGTGGGTCGCGCCCTCGTCCACGGTGCTCCTTCGCCGATCCGGGCCCGTTCGCCGATCCGGGCCCGTTCGCCGATCCGGGCCGCGTCGCCGCTCCACCGAGCCGACAACCGCGGCGCGGAAGGCCGGAAAGAGACGCTCCCGTGTCCGGGCGACGAGGTCGGGCGGTGGCGAGAAGGATCGGTCAACGCTCGACTGGAGCCGTCGCCTGAAGACGACGGGATCGCTCGCTTCGTCAGAGCCCCCGCGCCCGGAGGGGTCGCGCGTCCCTCCGGCCGGTTCCGCACCCATTGGCACCGCCCAGATGTGCCATCGCGACGGGCTCGAGAGTTCCGTGTCCATCGCTCATGGGAACGAGTCCGGCCGCCGCCTGTTACGCGATCGCATTCCGATCCGACGCCCGGGCAAGAAAACGGGAGCGGCATCCCGTCGGACCGCCGTAACGGATGACGCTCGACTGCGTTTCAACGGGCGCAATGAGGAGCACGCCGCGCATCTCGCCACGCCGTCGAGTGGGTCGCTCGGGGCAGGCGCTCGTCGAATTCGCCCTCGTCGTTCCGCTGCTGTTCTTCATGATGGTCATCATCATCGACTTCGGGCGGGCCCTCTACATCCAGACCGCGCTCCAGAACGGGGCTCGGGAAGGCGCTCGGTTCGGGATCGTCCATCCGACCTGGGTCACCGCGGCCGACCGCGCCAATCCGGACAACATCGTCTACCGCGCGAGCACGGAGCCAGCCGCTACCGTGAGCGCGGTGAACGCGACGGTCACGTGCACGACGCCGGGCGGCGTGACCTCCACCGCGACATCGCCGGTCTCGCTGTCTCCGGCCTACGTGAGCTGCGCCGTCTCGGGTGGCCGGATCGACGTGAAGATCACCTACGACTTCACGCCGCTGACACCGCTCATCAGCAACGTCGTCGGGACGAGCCTGACGCTCAGTGGCCACACCCGGATGACGATCGAATGAGGCCGGCCATGAGCATCACGACGACGGCTACCCGTCGACGCGCCAGGCGCGATCGCGGCCAGGTGCTGGTGCTGCTCACCATCGCCCTCGTCGTCCTGATCGGGTTCATCGGCCTCGTGATCGACGGCGGCTTCGCCTATGTCCATCGACGCCAGATGCAGAACGCCGCCGATGCCGGATCGCACGATGGGACCGCGGTCCTCGCCGCCCACTACAGCAACGTCTGCGCCTGGGAATCGGCGGCTCGCAGTGCGGCGGTCGACGCGGCCCTCGCCAACGGAGTCGTGAAGGCCAGCTCGGTCACCGTCGGTCTCGTCGATGTCTACGGGAACCCGACGCCCGTCTGCGATAGCGCCCGGACGATGGGTGTGTCCGTCGCCGTCGGCCAGCCGTACGACACGTATTTCGCTGGCGTGCTCGGAATCACCTCGATCGGTGCCGCGGCGGACGCGATCACCAGCTACGGCTTCGTCAACGCGCTCACCGGCGCCCTGCCGGTCGTCCTCAACCTCGACTCCGTGCCGGCGAATGTGAATGACGGCAGGGAGCATCCGGCCGTGCTCAGTCCTGCCGGCGGCGGCGGGCCTGGTCCGGTGAACTTCGGCAACATCGACCCGACCAAATATGGCCAGACGCTGGCCGACTCGTTCGCCAACGGTCTCACCATCCCGATCGTGGCTGGCAAAGGCTGCGTTCCCCCGACGCCGGTGCCCCCGACGCCGGTGCCATGCACCGCCGGCAGCATCAACGGCTTCGACCACGATGTCCTGCGGGCCCTCCAGGATCGGATCGACAGCGCCCCGACCGAGACGTGGAGCAACCACGCACCCGACAGCCGGCGCGTGGTGACCCTCCTCGTGATCAACGGCGACATCGGCAACTCGACCGTCATCCCGTCGGGCTTCGCCCTCGTCTTCCTCGACAGGGTCACCGGCGGCAACGGGACGAGCGGCCTCTGGATCCACTTCATCTCAGGCTCGATCGTGGCGACGGGCGCGAAGATCGACTACACGATCAACAACGCGAACGCCGGTCAGAGCACCCCCAAGGTCATCCGGCTCATCCACTGACGCGGGGATCACCCGACAGGCAGCCCCACGGGGCAGAAGGGATCACGAAAATGAACTACCTCCATCGGTTCACTCGAAGCCTTGCCGTCGCCGGCGCGACTCTGATTCTCGTCGTGGGTGCAGCCTTCGCGGTGTCCAATACGCCGGGGACCACGCCGACAGACTCGACCGCGTCCTCCTCTCCGTCCGCGTCCCCGGTCGGACCGACGTCCCAGGACGCCGCTCAGGATGCGACGGACGGACCAGAGGCGAGCGACGGACCGAACGCGAGCGACGGACCCACTGCCACGGACGGACCGAACGCGAGCGACGGACCGAACGCCACAGACGGGGGTGACGGGACCGGTTCCAACGGCGGCTGATCGCCTCCTGGCGGTTGCCGGCGACCACCGCGTCCGGTGCTGAAGCTGGATGTCGTGACCGCTCAGAGCGGCCGCGCCCTCACCTGGTCGGACCCGGCGCCATCGGAACGCAGGTAGCCATAGACCATGGATGCGGCGGCCGCACCGGCGATTGGTCCGAGGAGATAGATCCAGACGCCCGCGAGATCGCCGCCGACGAGCGCAGGACCGAGCGATCGGGCCGGGTTCATCGACGCGCCGCTCACAGGTCCACCGACGAGCGCGCCGAGCGCGACCGCGCCGCCGATCGCGAGGGCTGCGGCCTCCCCGACGGCGCGCGTGTCGGTCGCGACGGCTGTGATCACGAGCATGAGGAAGAACGTGAGGACCGCCTCCCAGACGAGCGCCTGAAGGTCCGAACCGGCAGGCGCGGTGACGCCGAGGGCCGCCGCCGGGCCGAGGGTGAGCCGGAGCACGGCAGCGGCGCTGGCCGCGCCCGCGATCTGGGCGACGGCGTACGAGGCGACGCGCCGCCACGGGAAGCGCCGGCCGACCGCGAAACCGATCGACACGGCTGGGTTGAAGTGGGCACCGGAGACATGCCCGAGCGCGTAGACCATCACCGCGATCGCCAGCCCAAAGGCGAGCGCGACGCCCGTGTCGGAAAGCTTGCCGACGGCGATCGCGCCGCAGCCGGCGAAGACGAGGGCGAAGGTACCGATGAACTCGGCGACGTGCGCTCTCAACCGGCGACGATGGAGCGCGGCGAGGGGTCAGCCACCCGGACCGCGATCTCGACAAAGGGCCGCAGGCGGAGTGTCAGCTCCATGGGCGAAAGCGTAGACCTTCAAGTCGCTCGAAGGTCAAGCCCCCGCAGCGAAATCTGCCGGGCCGTCCCGAAGGCGACCTCTTCGAAGAATGAGTGCAGCTCCTCGTCGACCCGCACCCAGTCGAGTGACCGACTCGGCGTCTCGACGAAGCCATCGAGTGAGACGGACCGCTGGACTCAGCCATCCTCTCCTCCACGGGCGCCGTCGCTGTCAGCCAGCGACCTGCGGCCGGTCTATCGTCCGCTGGACGGGCCCGAGTCGACATGATCCGCGACCCTCTCCTCGGCAAGGTCGGCTTCGCCCGCGGGTCACCATATCGGCTGCCCTGGCTCACCCCTTCGGGTCACGATCCGTGGGATGTCGAGTATCGTGACGGGGACCCAACCGACCGGGGCGTAGCGTAGCCTGGCAACGCGCGTGCTTTGGGAGCACGAGATCGTGGGTTCGAATCCCGCCGCCCCGACCACCATCTAATCCTGTTTCGAGACGAGGCACCGCCCGACCACTCAGAGCGGGAGGTGCGCGTCCAGGTGGCACAGGCCGAGCGACAGCGCGGCCGTGGCGATCGCGCCCTGCCACTTCGCGTCGTTGGTGACCACGATCGGGATCCCCAGGACGCCCGCGATGGCGACGAAGGGGCGGGTGAGCGTCTCGGTCACCGTCACCACGCTGATCGTGGCCATGTTCCGTCCGCTCCGGAAGAAGTCGTCGAGGAGGACCGTCGCAGCCGGGCCGGCGACGTCGTTCCCGTTCAGATAGGCGAGGAGGACCGACGTGTCGAAGACGATCGGGGCGCCGGGCGGGAGAGCCGCCTCTCCAAGCAGCGCGAGCGGCGAGTACCGGCTCCATCGGTGGTTCTGCGGCGCGGTTGACGCCCATCGCGGAACGGCGCACGGTTCGGCAACGCACCCGAACCGAGCCCGTCGATGCCGAACCCCGCACCGTTCCCACCCGTCGTCCCCATCCGGCCACACCGGCGGGTCGAGCCCGGCCTCGTCGTGGCGGTCACCCTCGCCGCACTCGTCGCCACCGCGATCTGGAAGCCGTGGACGGGATCCGCGGCCCCGCCGGGCGTCCTGCCCCAGGCAAGGGTCGCAGCCGCGGTCCAGGTGCCGCCCCCGGCATCCTCTGTGCCGGTGACGTCGGCCGGTCCCGGACCGCGGGTCGTGATCGCCCTGCAGCCCGCCGGGCCGATCCCACCGCTCGACGGACTGGACCTGCGCGCGATGAGCCCGTCGGATCCGCACGCTGCATGGGGTGTCGCGGTGGCCTACACGCCGACGCTGGCGATCGAGAGCGCGGTCTGGGGCGGCATATCCACCGTGACGCCGGTCGTCGACTGGGAGGCCATCGCGCCGCGATCGGTGGGTCAACCCGTGACGACGGCGATCCTCCGTCGCGGTTCGGCCGGCCCGACGCTCGATCATCCAGGCTCGACGACGATCGCCGTCGCGGTCACCTGGCCGTCGGACATCGCGCCCCGGGGAGTGAGCCTTCGCTGGCTCTGGCCTGCCAGGACGCAGGTTCCGGCAGCTTCCATCGTGGACGGCGGTCCCATCCCCCTCCGCGAGCCGCTGCCGCTCCTCGTCCGCCTCGCCCCGTCGAGGGTCGGGGGCGGCGGCCACACGGCCACTTTCCGGTGGCAACGGCGCTCCGGGACGTTCTTCCTGGCGCCGGGCGATCCCCCATCGACGGTCGCGGGCTGGCTCGCCCACTCCTGGGTGCCCGGTCAGTACGCGTTCGTCGTCACCCTCGCCGATGGCACCTCCCGCTCACTCCGGTTCGTCATCGGCGGCTGACGCGCCGCGCGGTGCGACGCTCCGCCGGACCGTTTATCCTCGACCCGTGACCGCTGCCGTCTCGCGACGCCCGCTGAAGGTCGGCATCCAGCTCCCGGAGGTCGAGCGGGAGGTCCGCTGGGCGGAGTACCGGGCGATGGCCCGCCTCGCCGAGGACGTCGGCTTCGACTCGATCTGGATGGGCGACCACCTCCTCTACCGGAGCGAGGCACTCGGCGCGCGCGGCCCGTGGGAGGCCTGGACGATGCTCGCGGGACTCGCCGAGGCGACGAGCCGGATCGCCCTCGGCCCCCTCGTCGCGTGCACGAGCTTCCACAACCCGGCGATGCTCGCGAAGATGGCCTCCACGGTTGACGAGATCAGCGGCGGACGGCTGATCCTCGGCCTCGGCGCCGGCTGGAACGAGACCGAGTATCGAGCCTTCGGCTTCCCGTTCGATCGCCGCATCTCCCGCTTTGCCGAGGCGTTCACGATCGTCCGGACACTGCTCCGCGACGGACGGGTGGATTTCGCCGGCGAGTTCTACACGGCTCGCGATTGCGAACTCCTCCCCCGTCCGTCCCGGACCGGGGGCCCGCCGCTCATGGTGGGCTCCAGGGGCGCGCGGATGCTCGAGATCACGATCCCCCACGTGGACAGCTGGAACGTCTGGTACGCCGACACCGGGAATCGCCCGGAAGGTGTCCCGGCGCTCCGCGACCAGGTGGATGCCGCGTGCCGGTCCGCCGGTCGCGAACCCGCCGCGGTGGAGCGGACGGTCGCCGTTCTCGTCAGGCTGCCCGGCGGATCCGGACGGGACCAGGGCGACACGGAACCGGTCGCGCCACCCCTCGAGGGTGGTCCGGACGTCATCGCCGAGACACTTCGGGCGTACGCTCGCGAGGGCATCTCGCACGTCCAGCTCGTCGTGGACCCCATCACGACCGCATCGATCGAGGCCCTCGGGGCCGTCCTCGCGCAGCTCGATCGCGAGGCCTGACCGGGCGTGTCCCGCGCACGCTGGCGATGCGCCCGGTGGGTCGACCATTGCCCACCACCGCGCCGGTCTGCTAGCCTCCGATGACCAGTCACCTCGAGGGGGACACACGGATGGCCCACGCACGGAGCCGCGCCCCTGCCCAGCGCTCGGGTGACGAGATCTCCGAGCTCGACAAGCGGATCATCGAGCACCTCCAGCAGGACGGGCGCCGGCCGTTCACCCAGATCGCCGCCGAGCTCGGCGTGAGCGAAGCGGCCGTCCGGGCCCGGACGAACCGGCTCGTCGAACGCGGCATCCTCCAGATCGTCGGCGTCACCGATCCGCTCAAGCTCGGCTTCCACCAGCAGGCGATGATCGGGATCCGCTGCGAGCGGGACAAGCTCATCGAGGTCGCCGAGGCGGTGGCCGCCTTCCCGGAGGTCGACTATGTCGTCATCACCGCAGGCTCGTACGACCTCCTCATCGAGACCGTGTGCGAGGACAACAACGCCCTCCTCACTTTCCTCACAGAGCGCCTCCGTCGGGTCGACGGCGTCCGCGACACGGAAACCTTCGTCTACCTCCGGATGGTGAAGCAGACCTATCAGTGGGGGACCCGCTGACGCCGCGCTGCGGCCTTCCTGAGCGAACACCGGCCCTCCTGAGCGAACACCGGTGACGATGCGCGCCGGCAAGGCGTGACTCCGGCTACTGCCGCACCGTACTATTGGATGCTCGGGCCCCAGCCCGGATCTCTCCGGCAGGATGCGCCCTCAAGGACCGAACGTGCTCGTCGGACCGCTCCTCGCGCTGCTCGTCGTCGCCGTGGTCGCCAACCTCGGCCTCATGGTCGTCGTCGTCGCTCCCAACGTCCGGGGACGGCCGTTGCCGTTCGTCGGGCCCGAGGCCGAACGCGACCCGATCGAACCGGTCGAGCGCGTCGCGGCCATCCTCCCGGACGGCGGCATCGCGTCCACCACGGATGGCGCCGTCGACGGCGTCCCGACCGCGACCTACGACCGGGTCGTGCGGATCGTCAGCTTCCTGTTCATCCTTTCGACGTCGGTCATCGTCGCCGTGACGGGCCTGTGGCCGGATACCGAGCCGGCTGTCCTCGTCCTCCTCGCGATCGCGGGCGTGTTCGTCGTCGCGATCCACGACATCATGCCGGCCCGAATCCTCGGCCCGGCTCGCTTCGTCACCGAGGGGTCCGTCGCGATCACCCTCGTGACCCTCCTCGTGTCTCTCACCGGACGAGAGACGAGCCCCTTCTTCTTTGCCTTCCCGCTCATCGTCGTCGGCGCCGCCCTCGTCATCGAGGCACGATCCACGGTCGCCCTCGCGGCCGCGGCGATGATCGGCTTCCTCGCCGCAGTCGGGATCCGCCCCGCGGGCGATCCCCTCTCGCAGGCCGCCATCGCGACGGTCGGCGTCGACTGCGCCGCGATCATCCTCCTTGCCTACGTCGCCGTCGTCATCGCCCGCGAACAGCGACGATCGCGCGAGGCGGCCATCCGCCTGTCCGCGATCGACTCGCTCACCGGCCTGTACAACCGGACGTTCTTCTTCGCAGCCCTCGACCGTGAGATCCAGCGGAGCGCCCGCTCCGACCGGGGGTTTTGCCTCCTCATGATGGACCTCGACGGACTCAAGGCGACGAACGACCGGTACGGGCACTTCCACGGCGATCGCGCCCTCCGTGTCGTCGGCGAGACGATCCGGGCGAACGTGCGGCGGATCGACACGGCCGCTCGCTACGGCGGCGACGAGTTCGTCGCGGTGCTGCCGGAGACGGATCCCACCGGGGCCTTCATCGTCGCCGAGAAGATCCGACGGAACGTCGCGGCGCGCTCGGTCGCCGGACCCGGGCTGGAGATACGGACGTCGCTCTCCATCGGGGTCGTCCTCTTTCCGGACGACGGCCGGACCGTGGATGAGTTGATGATCGCGGCCGATCAGGCGATGTACCGCTCGAAACGCCAGGGCAGGAACCGGGTGCTCGGGTCGGATCGGGTGACCGCGGCCACCGGCGTCGGAGTCATGGCCGAGCCGGTCGGCGGGACGATCGGCGACCCGATGTAGCATCCACGGATGCACGGCTTCTCCACCCGCGCGATCCGCGCGGCGACCCGCGCCCCCCACGTCGAGCAGCAGCCCAACTCCGTCCCGATCTACCAGTCCGCCACGTTCAGCGCCGCGGACGCGGACGAGCTCGGCGAGGTCGCCTCCGGCCGCCGGCCGGGTTATGCGTACGCCCGGATCGCGAACCCCACGGACGCTGCCCTCGAGGCGGCGATCGCGGAGATCCACCAGGCCGAGGACGCGGAGGTCTTCGCGAGCGGGATGGCTGCCATCCACGCTGCGATCGTCTCGCTCGTCTCGGCCGGCGACCGGATCGTCTGCACCCGGGCGGTCTATGGCTCCACCCGCTCGTTGCTGCAGAACGTCGTCGGGCGATTCGGGGTGACGATCGACTTCGTCGACGCGACGGACCTCGCGGCGGTCGAGACGACGCTGCGGGCGGCGCCGACACGCATCCTCTACGTGGAGACGATCGCCAACCCGACGATCGTCGTCACGGACATCGAGGCGCTCGCCCGTCTCGCCCATCGCCACGGCGCCGCGCTCGTCGTCGACAACACGTTCGCCTCCGCGTACCTCTGCCGGCCGCTCGCCCTCGGCGCAGACCTCGTCGCCGAGTCGGCCACGAAGTTCATGAGCGGCCACTCGGATGTGCTCGGGGGTGTCGTCGTCGGCGACCGGGCCCGAATCCGGCAGGTCCGCGCGCTGCAGGTGGATACCGGGGCGACCCTCGCCCCGTTCGCGGCCTTCCTCATCCTCCGCGGGCTTGCGACACTGGCGGTCCGCATGGATCGCCACACCGCCTCGGCCACGACCCTCGCGGCCTGGCTCGAGGGGCGCCCGGGAGTCGAACGCGTGTATCACCCCTCCCTGGCGAGTCATCCCCAGGCGGACGTCTGCCGGCGCCAGCTCAGCGCCGCCGGCGGGATGCTCGCCTTCGAGCTCGCCGGCGGTCGGGTGGCCGGCCGGGCGTTCATCGACGCGCTGACCATCCCGGAGCGGACCGCGTCGCTCGGGAGCGTCCACACGATCGTGGCCCACCCACCCTCCACGACCCACCGTCAGCTCTCGGACGTCGAGCTCGCCGAGACGGGCATCGCGCCCGGCCTGCTTCGCTGTTCCGTGGGGCTGGAGGACGTCCCGGACCTGTGTGACGATTTCGCGGTCGCGCTCGAGGCTGCGGCAGCCGCGGCCCGGACCGCCGGCTTCGTCGCTGGCGAGGGACCGGCGGGGACCGGCGACCCGGCCGTCGGGCCGGTCGCGGCACTCCGACCCTAGCCCGGGAGATCCCCATCGCGACGACCGCGGTCGATCTCGTCAGGTCGGCCGGCCCGGCGGGCCTCAACGCTCCGGCCCGCTTCGGACGGACGCTGTGGCGGCTGTTCACGTCCGTCGACTTCGCCGTCCTCCAGATCATCGTCCTCGTCCTCATGGCGGTGGTCGGCTTCGTCATCCGCCAGCTCCCCGGGTTCGCCCTCCAGGCCGGACCGGGAAGCACGGACTACATCACCGAGATGGCGAAGCTCCACGCTCGCTATGACCCGATCTTCAGCCCCGCGGGCGTCGGCATCCTCGAGCGTGCCCAGGTGTTCCAGGTCTTCAACTCGGCCTGGTTCAGCGGGGCCCTCGCCCTCCTGCTCGTCTCGATCGTCATCTGCACCATGAACCGGATGCCGCGGCTGTGGCGCCAGTCCGTGGATGTCCGGGTCATCCAGCCGGACGGCTTCTTCGATCCATTCCTCCCGGATCGCGCCCGGATGACCGCCGTCACGCCGACCGCCGTGGAGTCCGTCCTTCGCCGACACCACTTCCGTGTCCGGGCGGCGACCGCGGCCGACGGCGTCCGCTACCTCTACGGCGATCGCCACCAGTACACGAAGCTCGCCACGCTCTTCACGCACATGGGCCTCATCCTCTTCCTCGTCGCGGCGGCCGTGACGAGCCGTTTCGGCGTCGAGGAGGGCCTCGTCCTCGCCGGCGGGGATTCCGTCACCGTCCAGCCGATCGGAACGCCCGACCTGCTCGTGCTCAAGAACTACGGGTTCGCCGCGCCCGGCCTCGAGACCGGCCAGGCGAGGGACTTCACGTCCGATCTCGCCGTCTTCCGCGACGGCCAGCTCCTCGCCCGCAAGGTCGTCCGGGTCAACGATCCGCTCACCGTCGCGGGCTTCACGTTCCACGAGAACGGGTACGTGCCGGCCCCCGTCCTCACGATCCACGGCAGCGACGGCTCGCTCCTCTGGGACGGTCCCATCTCGCTCACCCAGACCCTCGGCGGATCGCCGTACGCGACGATGGGCGTGCCGGGTCGCGACCTGGGGATCCGGCTCCTCCTCCGGACCGGCTCGGGCGGCATCGCGGCACTCCTCGTCCTCCCGTATCGGGCGACCGGCACCGCGGCGGACGGGACGGTGACAACGAACGACCTGTTCCCGATGGCCCTCGCGATCGGCGATACGGCGACGTCGCCGGACGCCGGGATCACGGCCACGCTCAAGCGGATCGAGGGGGCGACGGTCATCATCGCCAAGAAGGACCCCGGCGCGCCCATCGTCTGGTTCGCCTTCATCCTCCTCATCCTCGGGCTGCTCATCACGTTCTACCTGCCGCGTCGCCGGGTCTGGACGCGGATCGCCCCGGACGGCGATCTCCAGATCGTCGGCCGATCGGATCGGTATGTCGATTTCGAGCGGGAGTTCGGCCGGCTGCTCGACGATCTCGTCCGCGTCCGGTCCGCCTGACGAGGGTGGCCACCCTCGGCGAGCTCCATCGGGACCTCTTCCCGTCGGCGGTCGCACGGCTCGGATCGCTCGACGGTGAGCGGGCGATCGGCTGGGTCCGGGTCCTCAAGGCGCGAGTGCCCGCGTTCGACGCGCTGGACGCCGGCGATCTCGCGCTCGTCCCGCTGTCCGCGCTCGCGATCGTCGCCGCCGGGGCGACGGAGGTGGCAGCGCTCGCTGAGGGGCTCGCGCGCAGCGGTGTCTCGGGGGTCGTGCTCGTCGCCGGAGACGTGGGGGTGGCCTCCGATCGGGCGGGCATCCTCGGGTCCGCGGGGGCCGTCGGGCAGGCGGGCACCGTCGGCCAGGTGGCAGGCGTCGGGTCGGCGGCTGCCGTCGGTTCGGCGGGTGCCGTCGGTTCCGCCGACGCCCTCGGGCAGGCCCTCGAGCGGTCGCTCGCGGAGGTGGACGTCCCGACGATCGCGATCGCCGGGGTGGACGTCGCGTCGCTCGAGCGGGCGATCATCGGGTACCTCGTCAATCGCCGTGCCGAGCTCGAGCGCCAGGCATCGCTCCTCGAGGCGCAGCTGCAGCGGCTCGCCCTCGGCGAGAGCGATCTCCCCGCGCTCGTGCGGGCGATCGGCGCGTTCCTCGGCCGAGCCGTCGCGCTGGAGGGATCGCGCGGCGACACACTCGCCGTGGAAGCTCCGGCGGATGTCGTCGCCGCGGCCGCGGCGTCAGCCGGATACCTGACCCGGATCGGGACGGCGCGGGCTCGCTCCGTCGCCCTGCGGGTCTCGCTGCCGACCGCGAGCGGGCCGTCGGGCGCGCTGCTCCTGCTCGGCGAACGCCCGGTCGGCGAGCTCGAACGCGTCGTCGCCGAGCGGATCGCCGGGCTCGTCGCCCTCGAGATCGCCCGGGACGAGGCGGTCCGGCGAGCCCGCGACGATTCCCGGCGGCCCGAGACGCTCCCGCCGGACGGACCGGGCTGGGTCGTCCTCGTCGCCCGCCAGATCGTGCCCGGCGACGACGCTGGGCCCGCCGAACGAGAGCGCCTCCGGCGAGAGATCCAGCGTCTCGCTCCGGCGCGCCGGCTCGCCCTGCGCGGCGACGTCGGGAGCATCGACCTCCGCCTCGTGGCCAGCTGTCCCCAGGACGATCCGCTCGGCCTCATCATCGCCGGCCGGATCGCCGCCTTCATCGGCCGGCCGGTGGCCGTCTCACGGACGTTCATCGACCCGGACGATCGAGCGACCGCGGAGGCCGCGGCCCGCGGCGCGCTCGAGGCGGGCGAGGTCCTGTCCGGCCCGCCGGCGGTTCTTCGAGCGGATCGGTCGCCGGTCTACCGGCTCATCGGCAACCTGCACAACCTGCCGGACGGACTTCGCCTGTCGCGGGCACTCCTCGCACCGCTGCTCAGCGGCCGTCCCACGGCGGAGCGAGTGCGACTCGCGACCCTCCGATCCGTGCTCGATCATGGATCGCTGCTCGCGGTGGCGGCGGAGCTCGGCGTCCATCGGAACACTGTGGCCTACCGCATCCGTCGGCTGGAGGCGCTCGGCGGCTGGGATCTCGCCGACCCGGAGCTCCGTCTCGCGCTCGGCGTGGCCCTCAGAATTGTGCAATCGGTACAAGACTAGAACCGATTCGCTACCTTCCGGCGCCATCACCCCGCGGTATCCTCCGAGCATGCGACCATGTCCGGGGATCGGGCTGTGTTCGCGGCACAATTGGCGGTCACCCGGCGGCGGCCGCCATCGTCTCGACCGAGGAGTGCTCCATGATCGATACCCAGCGCGTCGACGGGCTCGAGGCCATCGAAGCGGCCAAGGCGAACGGGATCCGATTCGTCCAGCTCCAGTTCACGGACATCCTCGGCCTCGTCAAGGCGGTGACGATCCCGCTCCACCAGATGGAGGGCTCCGTCCGCCACGGGACCTGGTTCGACGGGAGCTCGATCGAGGGGTTCACCCGGATCGCGGAGTCGGATCAGTACCTCATGCCGGATATGAGCACGTTCGCCGAGATCCCGTGGCAGAAGGGCGCCGGCCCGCGTGGCACGGCCCGCGTCATCTGCGACGTGTACACCCCGAAGGGCGAATCGTTCGCGGGCGATCCGCGGTTCGTCCTCCGTCGCCAGGTCGAGAAGGCACGGAAGCTCGGCTACATCGTCAACACCGGTCCCGAGCTCGAGTTCTTCCTCTTCCGGCGCGGTGAGGACGGCTCGATCCAGCCCCTCCCCCACGACCAGGCCGGCTACTTCGACTTCTCGACGGACCTCGCCCAGGAGATCCGCCAGGACATGGTGGACGCCCTCGAGGCGTTCGGGATCAAGGTGGAGGCGGCCCACCACGAGGTCGCCGCCGGGCAGCACGAGATCGACTTCGAGTACTCGGACGCCCTCCGCACGGCCGACAACGCGATCACCTTCAAGTACACCCTCAAGGCGATCGCCCAGCAGCACGGCCTGTACGCGACATTCATGCCCAAGCCGATCCACGGCATCAACGGCTCCGGGATGCACACCCACCAGAGCCTCTACTCGATCGCCGAGTCGCGCAACGCGTTCGCGGACCCGGACACGAAGTACGGCCTGTCAGACCTCGCCCGATCGTACATGGCGGGGATCCTCGCCCACGCTCGGGGCATGATCGCCGTCCTCGCCCCGACCGTGAATTCGTACAAGCGGCTCGTTCCCGGGTACGAGGCGCCGACCTACCTCACCTGGGGCCGGACGAACCGCTCCGCCCTCATCCGCGTGCCGATGGTGTCGCCCGGTCGCTCCATCGAAGGGACGCGGGTCGAGGTCCGCTGCCCGGATCCGTCGTCGAACACCTACCTCGCCTTCGCCGCGATGATCGCGGCTGGACTCGACGGCGTGGAACGGGGGCTCGAGCTCGCCGAGCCGGTCGAGGAGTCGCTCTTCGAGATGGACGCCGCGCGGATCGCCGAGAAGGGGATCAAGGAGCTTCCCGGCTCCCTCGGCGACGCGCTCGAGGAGCTCGAGAAGGACGCCGTCATCCGCGAAGCGCTCGGCGACCACGTCCTCAACCACTTCGTCGCGGCCAAGCGTGCCGAGTGGGACGAGTACCGCACCCAGGTCTCGGACTGGGAGGTCGGCCGCTACCTCGACATGTTCTGAGCCGGCCGGGCGGCAGGGGCGGGCGGGCTCGGGCGGGCGCGCGGCGCAGGGGGCGGGCGCAGGGGCTCGGGGCTCGGGGCTCGGGGCGGGCGGGCGCGCGGCGCAGGGGGCGGGCGCGCCGCCCTCGTTATCAGCCGGACGATTATCCACCGCGTTCGCCCTGACTGCGGGTCAAACGCCCGGGTGAAACCACTGCGCCGAACGCCACATGACGACCGGGAGGTCGCGAAGCCGCCGGAAGACGCCAGCCGGCCGCGCCGAAGACGCCAGCCGGCCGCGCCGAAGACGCCAGCCGCGGCTGGACGAGGCCGGACGCGCCGAAGACGCCAGCCGCGGCTGGACGAGGCCGGACGCTGACGCGCGCAGCCCGACCGGACCGGAGCCCGCCGATGCGAGCGCGTCGGTTTAATCGCCGGGCTGATGGCCGTGCGGCGACGACGCCGGACCCTCGAGCGCAGACGTGCCAGGGATCGCCAGTGAGTCGAGGATGATCGCCACCTCCGAAGATGCGCCGATGGTTCCACGCGCAACGGCGACCGCCTTCGAGCCTCGTCGGCGCGCGACCCGCGAGTCCGTGGCCGGACGGCGCCGCGCGACGATGCTCGCACTTCGGCTCGGCAGCGCCCTCCGTGAAGCCCGGATCGCGGCGAGCCTGAGCCAGACGGAGCTCGCAGCCCGAACCGGCACCTCGCAGCCGACGATCAGTGCCCTCGAGCTCGGGCGCGGCGCCGCGTCGTCGCTCGATCGGTGGGCGTCCGTATTCGGGAGTCTCGGCCTCCAGCTCG
>JADMIG010000041.1 GCA_015478725.1 Chloroflexota bacterium
CCGGAGGGCCCGCGATTCACGGCGGCCGGAGGGCCCGCGATTCACGGCGGCCGGAGGGCCCGCGATTCGAGGCGGCCGTGGAGCCGGCCGGCACCTCCCGCGGCCTTCCCGCGGCCTTCCACGCCGCATGTCGACGTCCTTGCTGATCTTGAGGTCCACGTCGGGCTCAGGGATGCGGCCGGAGATGAACTCTCCGAGCTGAGCGGACGGTAGGCCGACTGAGCGCCAGCGTCAAGGTTCGTACTCGTGCGTGTTGTCGGATCTAACGCGACGGTCAAACGCGACGGTCACGCGGTCGCGAGGCGGGCGAGCCGCTGCCGCACTCGCTGGAGCGAGCCGCGGTCCGCACAGGCGACGAACACCGTGTCGTCGCCCGCGATGGAGCCCGCCACTTCCGGCCAGTGGGCCCGATCGAGGGCCGCCGCAATGGCGTGCGCCGAGCCCGGCAGCGTCCGGACCACGAGGAGGAGACCCGACTCGCGGAGCTCGATCGGGAGATCGCCGAGGAGGACCCGCAGCCGATCCTCCCCGGTCACCTCGGCGTCGATGAGCCGGCGCGGGATCGCGTAGACCTGTGCCCCCTCGTGCGCGACCTTGACGAGGCCGAGCTCAGCCACGTCCCGGCTGATCGTGGCCTGGGTCGCCCGGAAGCCGCGCTCCCGGAGTGCCGTCGCGAGTTCCTGCTGGGTCCGGAGCGTCCGTTGCTCGACGAGGTCGCGGATCGCCCGCTGCCGGAGCTGCTTCATGACCTCCATCCGCGATCCGATCCCTACTGCGAAAGAACGAGAACGAAGATGAGCGCGGCGAGCACCACCCGATAGGCGACGAAGAGGCCAGTCCCGTTCCGCCGCAGGTAGCCGAGGAGGAACGCGATCGCGATGAAGCCGAAGATCGCGGCGGTGGCGACGCCGACCGCGAGCGGACCGATCTGCGCGCCGCCGAGCACTCCCGGGTTGACGAAGGTCCGCGCCTTCCAGGCGGCGGCACCGGCGATGACGGGGACGGCCATGAGGAAGCTGAATCGGGCGGCCGCCTCCCGCTGCAGCCCGAGGAAGAGACCGGCGGCGATCGTGATGCCGGAGCGGCTGATCCCCGGGAACAGGGCGATCGCCTGGGCGACGCCGATCGTCGCCGCATCGCGGGTCGTCATCCGGGCGAGGTCGCGCTCACGGCGGCCCCATCGTTCCCCGAGCCAGAGCAGTGCGGCGCCGACGAGGACGAAGACGCCGATCCAGCCCGGCGTCGACCGGAACGCCGTGTCGAACGTGCCCTCGAAGACCGCCCCGAGGATCGCCGCCGGGACGACGGACATGACAAGGAGCCAAGCGAGCCGCCGCTGCGGATCGTCGCCGATCCGGCGATCGCGGAGCGAGGCGAGCCAGGCGATGAGGAGGCCCACCAGATCGGCGCGGAAGTAGACGAGGAGCGCGACGAGCGTCCCGAGGTGAAGCATGACGTCGAACGCCGCCGTGTCGACGAACGGATCGTTCCAGCCGAGGAAGCGCGGGATGAGGATGAGGTGGGCGGACGACGAGATGGGCAGGAACTCGGTGAGTCCCTGGACGAGGCCGAGGATCGCAGCGTGGAGGAGGCTCTCCAGCGGGGCATCCTCCGTGGGGGCGCGATGGACCGGCGGTCGGCGCGCCGACCGGCCGGCGGGTCAGCGGATGAAGAGCGGCGCGAGGACGAGGGTGATCGTCGCGAGGAGCTTGACGAGGACATGGAGCGACGGGCCGGCCGTGTCCTTGAACGGGTCGCCGACCGTGTCGCCGACGACCGCCGCCGCGTGCGCGACCGTCTTCTTCCCGAGCACGTTGCCCTGGTCGTCCTTCAGATGCCCGGACTCAATGTACTTCTTGGCGTTGTCCCAGGCGCCACCGCCGTTGTTGAGGACCGTCGCGAGGAGGACGCCGGCGATCGTGCCGACCATGAGGAGCCCGGCGACCGCCTCGTAGCCGAGGAGGAGCCCGACGAGGATCGGCGTGGCGACGGCCACGACACCGGGCGCGATCATCTCGCGCAGCGCGGCGCGGGTCGTGATGTCAACGACCCGGGCATAGTCCGGGCGCTGGGTGTAGTCCATGATCCCGGGCATCTCCCGGAACTGCCGCCGGACCTCGACGATGATCGCCTGGGCGGTGGTGCCCACCGCCCGGATGGCGAGCGAGCTGAAGAAGTAGACGAGCATCGCCCCCATGAGCGCGGCGACGAAGACGCTGACGTCCGCGAGGTTGACCGACGTGAGGAGGCCCTGGGCGGCCGTCCGGGTCCCGGCGTCGATCTGGCGCTGGAGGATGAGGTTCACCTTGTCGATGTAGGCGCTGAAGAGGAGGAATGCGGCGAGCGAGGCCGATGCGATGGCGTAGCCCTTCGTGAGGGCCTTCGTCGTGTTCCCGACCGCGTCGAGCCGGTCGGTGATCTCGCGGGCTCCCGCCTCCGCGTGGCTGAACTCGGCGATGCCGCCGGCGTTGTCCGTGATCGGCCCGAAGGTGTCCATGGCGAGGATGTAGGCGGTGGTCATGAGCATCCCCATCGTCGCCACCGCGGTCCCGAAGATGCCGCCGACGTTGACGCCTGTCTGGGCGTTGACCAGGCCGGCCTGCGAGCCGAGGAAGTGGCTCGCGATGAGGGCGATGCCGATCGTGAGCGCCGTCACGAGCGTCGTCTCGAAGCCGACCGCGACGCCGCTGATGATGTTCGTCGCCGGTCCGGTCTTGCTCGCCTCCGCGATCTCGCGCACCGGGCGATAGCCGCCGGCGGTATAGAACTGCGTGATGTAGACGAAGGCGACGCTCGTGGCGAGCCCGACGACGCCGCAGAGGAAGAACCAGACCCAGCTCGGGATGCCGTTCGCGCCGAGGTCCTGGCCGCCGGTCTGCATCATGACGTTGGTGACGAAGGCGAGGGCCACGACGGAGAGCAGGGTGGTGGCCCAGTAGCCGCGGTTGAGGATGTTCATCGGATCCTCGTCCTCGCGACCGCGGACGAAGAACATCGCGACGATCGTGGCGAGCAGGCCGAAGGCCCGCACGACGAGCGGGAAGAAGATCCACGCCTGTGGGTTCGGCCAGCCGGCCGCCTGCGCGATGCCGTAGACCGCGACGCCGAGGATCATCGCCCCGATGTTCTCGGCTGCGGTCGACTCGAACAGGTCCGCGCCGCGGCCGGCGCAGTCGCCGACGTTGTCGCCGACGAGGTCCGCGATGACGGCGGCGTTGCGCGGGTCGTCCTCCGGGATACCGGCCTCGATCTTGCCGACGAGATCCGATCCGACGTCCGCCGCCTTCGTGTAGATCCCGCCGCCGAGCTGGGCGAAGAGGGCGACGAACGAGGCGCCGAAGCCGAAGCCGACGATGAGGAACGGCGCCTGCGCCGGATGGTCGAAGCCACCGTACGCGGCGAAGATGCCCCACACGCCGAGGAGGGAGAGGGCGACGACGAGGAAGCCCGACACCGCGCCGCCGCGCATCGCGACCTGGACGGCCTCGACGAGGCTCCGTCGGGCGGCCGCTGCGGTCCGGACGTTCGAGCGGACGCTGATGTACATGCCGATGATCCCGGACGCCATCGAGCACGCCGCGCCGACGAGGAAGGCGACCCCTGTGCGGATGCCGAGGTCGAACCCGTAGATGGAGGTATCGGCGACGTTCTTGCCCTCGACGAGGCCGATGACGATCGCGATGACGACCGCGCCACCGAGGGCGAGGACACCGATCGTCGTGTACTGCCGGCGGATGAAGGCGACCGCACCCTCGAAGATCGTGTCGGCCACGTCGCGCATGGCCTGGGTCCCCGTGTCGCGGGACAGGACGTCGCGGGCCAGGTAGAGGGCGAAGAGCACGGCGGCGATCCCGGCGATCGGGATGATCAGTTGGAGCGCACTCGGATCCATCGGGGGGTTCGACTCCTCATCTCGGGATCGCGTCCAGCGCGCGGCACGTCGCCTCCGCAGCCTGGGGAACGATGGGCGCGCTGGGGGGCGGGTCGCAGCCGAAGCGCAACCTTTCAGTCGCGGCGGAGTGTAGCGCGGCCCGTTCGGACGGGTCAAACCGGGCGGGCGGGGATCGGCGGCGCGGATCACCCCCCGCCCCTATACTGCCGACCTTGTGAGCCGTCGCCCCCTGGGCTGTCTCTTCGAAGTCGTCGAGACGCTCGTCCTGACCCTCGTCATCTTCCTCATCATCCAGAACTTCATCGCCCAGCCATTCAAGGTCCAGCAGCAGTCGATGGAGCACACCCTCGAGCCCGACCAGTACGTGCTCGTGGACAAGCTCACCCCCCGCTTCGGCTCGTACAACCGGGGCGACATCGTCGTCTTCAATCCCCCGCCGGCCTGGATCCAGCAACAGGGCGGGACGCCGTACATCAAGCGCGTGATCGGGATCGGCGGCGACTCCATCCAGATCAGGAACGACGGCTTCGTGTACGTCAACGGCATCAGGCTCGTGGAGCCGTACCTCTACGCAGACCCCGGGCAGCCGCCTCAGCCAACGACGCCGTCGGGCGGTCAATCCAGCTGGGTCGTGCCTCCCGGTGAGCTCTTCGTCATGGGCGATCACCGCGAGCGTTCGGCGGATTCGCGCGTCTTCGGCGCGGTCCCGGTCAGCGCGGTGATCGGCCGCGCGTGGCTCCGCTACTGGCCATTCGCCACCTTCGGCATCCTGCAGAACCCCGGTCATCCGGAGCTCGCCTCCCCGGCGCCGTGAATCCCGCGCTCGTCCTCGTCGCGCTGGTCGTGGCGGGAGGTGCCGTGACGTGCATCGCCGCGAGCGAGACCCGATACGCCCTGGCCGGCCTCGCCGTCACCCTCCTCGCGGCGCCGTTCCTCGCCGATCCGCTGCCCGCGCCACTCGCCCTCGGCGCCCGCCTCGTGGCTGCCGCCCTCGCCACGTATCTGCCGTGGATCGTCGTCCGGGACGCGGCTCGGACCACCCGCGGATCGCTCCTCGGCTGGCCGGTGGACGCCCTGATCGCGGCGGCCGCCTTCGTCATCGGTTTCGGGACGGCCGGCCTCGGCGCGGCCGCCCTCGGTCCGGCCGAGGCGCAGGGCGCCGGATTCGCGCTTGTCGCGCTGTCCGTGGGCCCGATCGTCTTCGGCCGGGACCTGTTCCGCCTCGGCGCCGGCGGGCTGCTCCTCATCGTCGGCGTCGCACTCGTCGGCGTGGGCCTCGGTGGCACGCCCGCGCCGTTCGCGGAGCTCGTCTTCGGCACCCTCGTCGTCGCCTTCTGCGGCGGCCTCACGTTCCTGCTCTGGAGCGCGGCCGCGGCGGGTGTCGCCGACACGGAAGTCCTCGACGACGTGCGACCGCCCCGAGCGGCGAGCGCTCCGCGATGAACGTCCTGCCATTCCTCGCCGTGACGTTCGGCGGCGCGACGGCGACCCTGCTCCTCCGGCGCTGGCCGCCGATCTCGACAGCGGTCGGCCTGCTCGCGCTCGGCGGCGCGACCCTGGCCGCGCTCGCCATCGGCACGGATGCGCTGACCGTCGGCGGCGGGACGCTCGTGGGCTCGGCCTACGGACGGCTGTTCCTCGCCCTCGGCGCGGGCAGCGGGACGCTCGTGACGATCATCGCCCTCGGCACAGGGTTGCCCCGCGATCTGCCTGGCGCGCTTCTCATCGGTCTCGGTGCGACCGGTCTCGCCGTCAGCGTCGCGGACCCGACGACCGCCGTCGCGGCGACGATCGTGGCCGGGTGCGCGGGCATCCTCGTCTCGCTCGGGCCCGGATCGGGTGCACGAGGGATCGGCGTGGCGGCCCGTGAGCTCCGCGCGATCGCCGTCGCCGGGGCGCTCGTCATGCTCGCGACCGGCTGGCTCAGTCGTCCCATCCCGCTGCTCGCCGAGGACCCGTTCGTGTTCGGCCTGGCGTATGCGGCGGTCGCGGTGGGCGTGGCGATGCGCTTCGGCGCGATCCCCTTCCACCTCTGGGTCGCCCGGGTGGCCGACGCGGCCCCGGACGTGGCGCTGCCGCTCCTCACGATGTGGGTCCCGGCCGGCCTGGCGATCGTCGTGCTGACCTGGCTGAACGCAACGATCGTGCCGCTCGTCCCGGCCGTCGGCGACCTTGGGGCGGAACGGACCGTCATCGTCGCGATCGGGCTCGCGTGTCTCGTCTTCGGCGCGATCGCGGCGTGGATCCAGGACGACCTCGAGCACGTCGTCGGTTACGCGGCCGTGCAGGACGCCGGCGTCGTCCTCCTCGCCGTCGCCGTCCTCGACCCGGGCGTCTGGACGGCGGCCCGGACGTGGATCGTCGTGCTCGTCGTGGCACGAACGGCGCTCGCCGCGTGGGCCGTCGCGATCCGCGCCCGCTTCGGGACCCGCCGCATCGACGACCTCGCCGGATGGGCGCGACGATCGCCGGTCCTGCTCCTCGCCCTCGTCGCGATCGCCGTCGCCTCGATCGGGCTGCCGGGTCTCGTCGCCTTCGACGCCCGCGCGACGATCATCCGATCCGCCCTCGCCGGTCCACTGGCCACGATCGTGCTCGTCGCGGTGTTCCTGCCGGTCCTCTACTACGGGCGCCTGCTCAGCGTCGGCCTGGGCCACCCGACCGCCGCCGCGGCGGCGGTTCCCGACGACCGGCCGCGGCGGCCCACGGTCGGCCGATCGCTCGGCGCGGTCCAGCCGACGATCGCGGCGAACCGCGGGCTCATCCTCGCCAGCCTCGTGCTCGTGCTCGCATCGGTCGCCGTCGCGGCGTCCGCCGGAGGGTTCGGCCTGACCACGGCCGCCGCGGAGGCCGCGCCGTTCGCATCACCGAGCCAGGCGGCGATCGCGATCCCGTAGGGGCGCGCGGCGGCCTCGCCGGCCGGGACGCTTCGGCGGCCTCGGCGGCCCCGCTCAGTCGGCGGGAGCGAGAGCCCAGCGATCGATGTCCCGATCGTACGAGAGGAGCTCCTCGGGCCGGAACCAGAGCGCGAGCTCCGTCGCCGCGCTGTCCGCCGAATCGGAGGCGTGGACGAGGTTCTGGGCGGTCTCGAGGGCGAGGTCGCCGCGGATCGTACCGGGCGCCGCCTCATTCGGCCGGGTGGCCCCGTTGATCGTGCGGACGATCGCGATCGCGTCCGGGCCCTCGAAGGCGACCGCGACGAGCGGACTCGAGACGATGAAGTCGACAAGGCTCGCGAAGAACGGGCGGGCCCGATGGATCGCGTAGTGGCGCTCCGCGGTCGCCCGGTCCACGTGGACGAGCTTGAGCCCGACGATCTTGAGGCCCCGTCGCTCATAGCGCTCGAGGATGCTCCCGACCAGCAGCCGCTGGACGCCGTCCGGCTTGATGAGGACGAGCGTGCGTTCCGTCATGAAGTCTCCGATCCATGGTTGCGGGAGGGGACCGACGCCGAACGGCTCGGCCGCTCGAGCTCGTCGGCGGCGGCGCGATAGGCGAGTGCGGCCTCGATCTCGCGCCCCACGAGGCGGTAGGCGTCGCCGCGGATGATCTCGAACGAGCCGCCCGCGAGCGGACGGACGACATCGAGGACCGCCGGGGCGAGCACGGGGGCGATGCGGAGGACCAGGGCGAGACGAACGGCCGCTGCGGGCCAATCGTCTCGGGCGAGGTCCGCCTGGGCCGCTTCGAGCTCAGCGGTCCCATCCGGCATGGACGGGATGACGATGGCGCCGCCGGTCGCGACGGAGCTCGAGGCAACACGGGGCGCCTCCACGCCGGCGAGGCGGACCGGGTCGAGGGGATCGGGCGGCCAGAGGGCGGATCGCGGAAGGCCGGCGAAGATCGCGTCGAGATCGAGTTCCTCGCGATCGAGGGCACGGGTCGCGAGCCGCCGCGCCTCGCCCGGTCGACCGAGCGCCGACTGCGCCTCGGCGGCGATGACGAGCCCGAGGGCCGTGTCGCGACCGCTCCCGAGATGGGCCGCGGCCGCCTCCCCGGCGCCGGAAAGGTCACCGGTCCGCCAGCGCGCCTCGGCGAGATCGAGGAGCGCGTCGTCGTCCAGGACGCCTGCGCCGGCCATCGCCTCGAGCTCCGCTCGTGCGAGCTGGAACGCGCCGACGCGGAGATGGAGGCTCGCCAGACGGAGGTCCGTGGATCGAGCAGCGGGGTCGGCGATGGCGGCGCCCGTCGTCATGCCGGCAGCCGCAGACCGCGATCGAGCTTCGTCCCGCGCCGGGCGGGGGCGACGACGGCGAGGCGGAGGGCCTCGTCGCGGATGAGCTGGCGAGCGACGCGCTGGATGTCATCCGCGGTGACTGCGGCCACCGCCGCGAGCGCCTGGTCGAGATCGAGGACTCGCTCGTGGAGCGCCTCCTGGCCGCCGACCCATGACGCGAGATGCCGGGTCTCCTCCATCCGCAGCTCGAGACCGCCGGAGAGGTACGCCTTCGCCTTCGCGAGCTCGTCCGGCGGAACGAACTCGTCGCGCAGCCGGGCGAGCTCCACGAGGATGGCCTCGAGGGCGGGTCCCAGGTGATCCGGATCGACGCCGGCGGAGATGCCGAGCACACCCGCGTCGGCATAGTCCGCGATGCCGGAGCCGACGTCGTAGGCGAGCCCCTTCTCCTCCCGCACCGACAGGAAGAGCCGGCTGCTCATCCCGTCGCCGAGCACCGTGTTGAGGACGCCGAGCGTCCAGCTGTCCGGATGATCCCGCGGGAGTGAGGGGACGCCGACGGCGATGTGGGCCTGGCTCGCGTCGCGATGACCGAGCAGGTAGCGCTCGCCCGCCGGCAGCGTGGGAGCCGGCGCATACGGCGGGACGACGCCGTTGCCGGAGCCGAAGGAGCGGTCGACGAACCCGACGGCCTCGTCGTGGCCGATGTCGCCCGCCACCGCCACGACGACGTTGGCCGGTCGATACATCGTGGACCAGAAAGCGCGGATGGTCGCCTCGGGAAGGGAGCGGATCCCCGTCTCGTCACCGCAGATCTCCCGGCCGAGCGCCCCCTCCCCGAACATCGCCTGCTGGAAGAGGATCTGGCAGTACTCGGACGGGTCGTCGAGATACGAGCGGATCTCCTCGACGATGACCTGCCGCTCTCCGTCGATCTCCTTCGAGGCGAGCGTCGGTCGGACGATGAGCTCGCCGAGGACGTCCATCGCCCGGCTCGTCTCCCGCCCGGGGACGCGGACCCAGTAGATCGTCGTCTCACGGTCCGTCGCGGCGTTGAACGATCCGCCGACGCCCTCGATCGCCTCGGAGATCGCCCGGGTCGTGGGGTAGGCCGCCGTGCCCTTGAAGGTGATGTGCTCCATGAAATGGGCGACGCCAGCCTCATCCGGGGACTCGAAACGCGAACCGGCGAGGACGTACGCCGCGATGGAGACCGATCGGGCACCCGCGAGGCGGGCGCTGATGACGCGCGGTCCGTGAGGCAGCGCGGTCCGTTCGAACATCGCGGGGATGGTACAGGAAAGGGCGTCGCGGCCGGGCTCCGGCCCGGCCGCCCACCCGACCGCTACTTGACGAGGGTCTGGATCCAGTCCCTGGCGAAGTAGATGACGAAGGCGAGCGCGACAGCCCACATGAGCGGGTGGACTTCGCCGAACTTGCCCTTCACCGACTTGATGAAGACCCAGCTGACGAACCCGGCCCCGATCCCGACGGTGATGTCGTACGTGAGGGGCATGAGGATGATCGCGAGGAGGGCCGGGATGCCTTCCTCGGCGTCGGCGACGGGGATGTCCTTCACGAGGGTGAACATGAGGTAACCCACGACGACCAGGGCCGGCGCCGTCGCCTGGCTCGGGATGATCCCGGCGAGCGGAGCGAGGACGACGGCAAGGATGAAGAGGCCGCCGGTGACGACCGACGCGAAGCCCGTCCGGCCGCCCTCCGCGACCCCGGCCGCGCTCTCGATGTACGTGGTGTTGGATGAGATGCCGGCCGCCCCACCGGCGATGGCCGCGATCGAGTCAACGAGGAGGATGCGGCCGATCCCGGGCACCGAGCCGTCCTTGTCGGCCAGGCCCGCCTCGGCGGCGATGCCGGTGACCGTCCCCATCGTGTCGAAGAAGTCGGACAGCATGATCGCGAAGATGGTCAGGACCGCCGTGAGAAGGCCGAGCTTGCTGAACACCTCGAGGAGGTCGAACTGGCCGATCGTGGAAAAGCTGGGGGCGATCGTGAACGACGAGGGCACCGTCGCCACCCCGGCGAGCAAGGCGATGACGGTGGTGATCGCGATGCTGATGATGAGGGCCGCCCGGACCTTCATGACGAAGAGGGCGATCGTGATGCCGAGTCCGATGAGGAACACGAGCTGGCCGGTCGTCGTCGGGAAGGCGATCCCGACGAGCGGGACGCCGCCCTGCGGAGCGACGATCATGCCGCCGTTGACGAAACCGATGAAGAGGATGAAGAGGCCGATCCCGACGCCGATCGAGCGCTTGAGGACGAGCGGGACGGCCGCCATGATCGCTTCGCGGAGGCCGATGATGACGAGGATCGTGATCGCGATCCCCTCGAGGACGATGACGCCCATCGCGCCTCGCGCATCGAGCCCCTGCGCCGTCAGCGTGAACGCGACGAGGGCGTTGATGCCGAGGCCGGCGGCGAGGGCGAACGGGTAGTTGGCGACCACGCCCATGAGGATCGTCATGACCCCGCCGACGAGGGCGGTCGCGGCGGCGACCGCGACCGGGTCGAGCCCGAGCGGCTTGGCGATGATCGCCGGGTTCAGGAAGATGATGTACGCCATGACCACGAACGTGGTCACCCCGGCGCGAGCCTCCGTCGAGATGTTGGTGCCGCGCTCATCGAATCTGAAGTACGACGCGATCGCGTCCACAGCGGGCGTTCCTCCTCTCCGGGTGCGCCGGGCCGGGCCGACCCGTGTCGCACCGTCACCTCCCCCGGTCGCCTCGCGACCGGGCGCTCCCCGTCTCCCGATCCGGGCGCTCCGCCTCCGTAGGGGCGCCGGATCCAGTCCTCGTCCCGGCTGGGCAGCCGGGCCCCGCGCGAGGACCGCTACTCCGCCTCGTGGGCGTCGAGGCCGAGCAGTTCCATCTGGACGAAGTCCGCGGCCTCGAGCTCGAGCTGCCGCGGCGCGAACGGCGTGCGATCGTGGTCCGTCGCGAGCGGCACGAACTCGATGACGATCCGCTCGTCACCCTGAACCAGCGTGTACACGATGAGCTGATCCGGTCGCGTCTCGAACTCGAGGTGCTCGAACGAGTCGATGTTCAGGCAGATCGAGAGGGGGGTGAAGTACGTCGAGACGTCCGGTTGATCGAGGACGATCCGCTCGACCCAGCCGGTGCCTCGATCGACGAGGTCGCGACCGCGGAAGTAGCGGTAGCCGACTGTCTGCCTGAGGAGGGGCCGGAGCAGGTGCTGGATGTCCGTCCGGCTCGAGACGACGCCGCGATTGACGAAGAACTTCGCGGGCGGCTCGGACGACACGACACGCTCCTGCTCGACGGGACGCTGGACGAGGCGGCGTTCGGATCGTCGGACCGGCGGTTCCCGGCCCGCCGGGTTCGACGGCCGGATGGTACCGCATCGGTCCCGCCCGGCGAAGCGCATTCGGGCGGCCTCCGGGTCGTCGGCGGTCCTCCGGCGGCCGCGTATCATCGGGCCATGCTCCTCGCGATCGACGTCGGCAACACGAACGTGACGATCGGCCTCGTGCGGGACGGGGCCGTCCTCGCGACCCGTCGAGCGGCCACCCGCGCCGGAGACACGCCGGACGAGCTCGAGCTGCTCCTCGAGGGGCTCCTCCGCCTCGATGCGGCCTCGTTCGCCGACGTGACCGCCGTGGCCCTGGCATCGGTGGTCCCGACCCTCACCGAGCGGATCGAGGACGTCGCCGCCCGTCACGGCCTTCGAACGGTCGTCGCTTCGGCCGGGACCGTGCCGCTCGCGATCCGGGTCGAGCGGCCGGCCGAGGTGGGGGCAGATCGGCTCGTCAACGCCCTGGCCGCCCATCGGCTGTACGGGGCCCCGGCGGTCGTCGTCGACTTCGGGACCGCGACGACCTTCGACGCAGTCGCCATGGATGGAGCCTACGTCGGCGGCGCGATCGCGCCGGGCCTCGAGGTCAGCCTCGACGCCCTCGCCGCCCGGACGGCGAGGCTCCCGCGGATCCCGTTGCAGGCCCCGGCCCGGGCGATCGGCCGCGACACCGTGTCCGCCATGCAGGCGGGTGCCGTCCTCGGCTACCAGGCGCTCGTGACCGGACTCCTCGGCCGGATCCGCGTCGAGCTCGCGGCGAGCGCCGGGGTCGACCCGACGGCCGTTCGGGCGATCCTCACCGGGGGACTCTCTGCCGCGCCCTGGGTCCGGGCGCTCGAGGGCATCGACGCCGTGGACCCCGACCTCACGATACGGGGCCTTGCCATCCTGCACGCCGAAGTCGCCGGCGGCGAGCCGCTCGAGCTCGGCTTCCGATGAGCGGACCGCCGCGCTCCGGGACCGGCGGCCGCCTCGCCGGCCGGCTCATCGCGCTCGGGGTGAGCGGCTCGATCGCGGCCTACCGGACGCCGGATCTCGTCCGCCTGCTCCAGGCCGAGGGCGCGGAGGTCGTCGCGATCCTCACTCCGTCGGCCGGGCGGTTCGTCGCCCGGCTCGCCCTCGAGGCACTCACCCGTCACCCCGTGGAGGAGGACGTCCTCGCGCTGCTGCCGGACGGGCGGATCGGCCACATCGTCGTCGCCGACACGGCAGACGCCATCGTCGTCGCGCCGGCGACGGCCCACTGGCTCGCGGCGATGGCGAGCGGCCTCGCCGGGGACGTGGTCACCGCGACGTGTCTCGCGACGACCGCGCCCGTCGTGGTCGCACCGGCGATGGACGGCGAGATGTACGCCCACCCCGCGACGCGGGCGAACGTCGCACGTCTCCGCGACGGGTTCGGCTACCGGATCGTCGAGCCGGAGGCCGGACCGCTCGCCTCCGGCCAGACCGGCGTGGGACGGCTGGCGGCTCTCCCGGCCATCGTGGATGCGGTCGCGGCCGCCGTGGCGGGCCGACCGGTCCGCGCTCCCGACGCGCTCGACCGCCCGCCGATCGCGTCGATGCCCCACGAGGCGGATCTCACGGATCGCCACATCATCGTCACGGCCGGCGGAACCGCGGAGCCGATCGACCCCGTGCGGTCCATCACGAATCGCTCGTCGGGCCGGATGGGCGTCGCGATCGCCGAGGCCGCGCTCGACCGCGGGGCCCGGGTCACCGTCATCGCGGCCGGCGTCTCCGTCCCGCTGCCGGCCCGGGCGACGGTCATCCGGGCCCAGACGACCGCGGCGCTTCACGCCGCACTGGTTGCCGCGATCGGCGATCCGATCGGGACGACCAGGTTCGATGCGCTCCTCATGGCCGCCGCCGTCTCTGACTTCCGGCCCGTCCGGCCGGCCGAGACGAAGCTCCCGCGGGGCGCCGGACTGACGCTCGAGCTCGAGCCGACCGCGGACCTCCTCGCCGACGTGGCGCGGATCGTGCACGGGAGCGACGCGAACGGCGCGGTCATGGGCGTCCCCCTCCATCCACGACCCATCCTCGTCGGCTTCGCCGCGGAGACGGGCTCGCTCGACCGGGCGCGCGACAAGCTCCGCCGGAAGGGTATCGACCTCATGGTCGCGAACGACATCACCGAAGCCGGATCGGGCTTCGCGACAGAGACGAACCGGGTGACGATCTTCTCGTCGGAGGGCGAGCCGGATGCCTGGCCGCTCATGACGAAGCGGGAGGTCGCCGATCGCCTCCTCGACATCGTCGCGTGGCGGCTGGACGAGCGCGACGAGGCGGACCAGACTGATGCGGGGTCGCGCGCCTCGCGACCCATGGAGGAGACCGTGTCATGAGCGCCACGACGGATCGCGACCGCCGCCTGACCGTGAGCGACATCGCCAGGTTCCACGCCGATGGCGAACGGATCGCGATGCTCACCGCGTACGATTTCCCGACCGCCCGCCTCCTCGACGAGGCCGGCATCCCGCTCCTCCTCGTCGGCGATTCGCTTGGCGAGGTGATGCTCGGCTACGACTCGACGGTCCGCGTGACGATGGACGAGATGCTCCATCACACGAAAGCGGTGGCGCGCGGCACGGCCCACGCGCTCGTGGTCGCGGACATGCCGTTCCTCTCGTACGCCACCCCCGATGAGGCGGTCGCGAACGCCGGCCGATTCCTCCGCGACGGCGGCGCCCAGGCGGTGAAGATCGAGGGCGGGGTGCGATCCGCCCGCATCGTCGAGACGCTCGTCAGGTCCGGCATCCCGGTCATGGGCCACATCGGCTGGACGCCCCAGGCGAAGTACGCGATGGGGGGTCGGGTCCGCGTCCAGGGTAAGGATCGCAGTCAGGCGCGGGCGCTCCTCCACGACGCGCTCGCGATCCAGGAGGCGGGCGCGTTCGCCGTCGTCCTCGAGCTCGTCCCGGGCCAGCTCGCGGCGGCGATCACGGAGCGGCTTCGGATCCCGACGATCGGGATCGGCGCGGGGGCGGGTTGCAGCGGCCAGGTCCAGGTCGTGACGGACCTCCTCGGCCTCGGGTCATTCGTGCCGCGCCACGCTCGTCCCTATGCGAACGTCCGCGAGACGATCCTCGACGCGGCGCGGCGATATGCCGCGGACGTCGCCGCCGGGACCTTCCCGGGTGCGGAGCAGACCGTGCTCATGGCAGACGACGTCATCGTCGATGTCCTCGGCACTGGCGGGGAGGACCGGACCGCCGGCGAGTCGCACCGCGGGGGCGAGGGTATGCTCGGCGGCATCCCCCTCGGCGGCATCCCGCTCGATCGGGACCTCTGATCGCCATCCGTCCGCCGCGGATCTCCATCCGTCCGCCGCGGATCTCCATCCGTCCGCCGCGGATCTCCACCGACCCTCGAGCCACGTGACACGGGTCGTTCGCACGCGGGCGGACCTGCGGGCCGCACTCGCCGGAGCGCCTCGACCCGTCGGCCTCGTCCCGACGATGGGCTGGCTCCACGACGGTCACCGCTCGCTCATGGAACGCGCCCGGGCGGAGAGCGCGACGACCGTCGCCTCCATCTTCGTCAATCCCCGCCAGTTCACGGTCGCCGCGGACTTCGAGCGCTACCCGCGCAGCGAGGCGCACGACTTTGCAGTCTGCGAGGCGGCGGGAATCGACCTGGTCTGGGCACCGAGTGTCGACGACGTCTATGTCCCGGGTTTCGACACGGCGGTCTCGGTCGGCGCGGTCGCTCGACCCCTCGAGGGCGCCGCGCGGCCCGGCCACTTCGATGGCGTCGCCACCGTCGTCGCGATCCTCTTCACGCTCGTCGGTGCCGAGCGTGCCTATTTCGGCCAGAAGGACGCCCAGCAGGTCATGGTCATCCGGCGGATGGCCCTCGATCTCGCGATCCCGACCGAGATCGTCGGCTGTCCGACGATCCGCGAATCCGACGGCCTCGCCCTCTCGTCGCGGAACGTCCATCTGTCCCCGGTCGAGCGCGCGGCAGCGCCGGTCCTCCATCGGGCACTCGCGGCGGCACGCGATCGGTGGCGGGCGGGCGAGCGCTCGGGCGACGCGCTCCGCGAGACGATGCGCGAGACCCTGGCCGGCGAACCCCTCGCCCGGCCGGAGTACGTCTCGGTCGCCGATGCGATGACGCTCGCCGAGCTCGACCGCGTCGATGATCCGGCGCTCGCCTCGCTTGCCGTCCGGTTCGGGACGACCCGCCTCATCGACAACGAACCGCTCGGCTGACCGAGGTCCCGCCGGCCGGATGCTCGCCCAGCGCCGGTTGCCGCTCGCGTACATCGTGTATTTCGCCGCCGTCGGGGCGGCTTTTCCGTACCTGCCGGTCTTCTACCACGACCTCGGTCTCGACTTCGACGCGATCGGCCTGATCGCCGCGCTCCAGGCCGCCACCCAGCTCGTCACCGCTCCGATCTGGGGCGGTCTCGCCGACCGCTTTCCGCGATCCCGCCTCGCCCTGCCCGCGGCGGCCCTGTTCGCGGCGGTCGGAGCCACGATCCTCGTCGCCGCGACCGGGCTGCTCGGGGCGATCGTCGGCGGCGTCGTCCTCTTCGCCGGACTCGCCGGCACGGGCCCGGTCCTCGACGCCCGTGCGCTCGAGCTCCTGGGTGCCGACCGCGCTCGATACGGCGGTGTCCGAGCCTGGGGATCGGTGGCCTTCGTCGTCTCGGCGACCATCGTCGGCGTGGTCCTCGATCGGGAGGGTCCCCGCGCCATCTTCGCGATCTACCTGCCGGCGCTCCTTGCGACGGCGCTCGTCACGGCGTCCCTGCCGCGATCCGGCACGAACCGCGGCACGGGGATGCTCGTCGGCGCCCGCGAGGTCTTCGGATCGGCCGGGCTCCCGCTCTTCCTCGCCGGCGTCTTCCTCGTCTGGACCTCCCTCACGGCCATCAACGCCTTCTACTCGATCCAGATCGTCAACCTCGGGGGCGGGGCGACGCTCGTCGGGCTTGCCTGGGCGGTGGGAGCGATGGTGGAGGTACCGATCATGTTCGGGTTCGCCCGCCTCGCCGGGCGGTTCGGCACGGAGCGCCTCCTCGTCCTCGGGACCGTGGTCTTCGGGCTCCGGGCGGCCGCCTCGGCGCTGACCACGGATCCGGCCGCACTTGTCGCGATCTCCAGCCTCGAGGGGTTCGCCTTCGGCTCGTTCTTCGTCGGCGGCGTGACCTACATCGCCCGGCTCGCCCCGACGAATCTCGCCGGCACCGCCCAGGGGATGTTCGCCGCGATCGCCGGCCTCGCGACGGTCGTCGGCTCGAGCGCCGGCGGGGTCATCGCGGGGTGGCTCACCATCCGGGGCCTCTTCGCCGCGACGGTCGTCGGTCACCTCGTGGCAGCCGCGGTGGTCGCCTTCGCGGTCCATCGCCACGC
>JADMIG010000042.1 GCA_015478725.1 Chloroflexota bacterium
GGGCGTCGGAGCCGAGGTCGCGGGCGCCGAGGTCGAGGTGGAGCCGCCGTTCTGGTCGGCTGGAGCGGGCGTCGGAGCCGAGGTCGCGGGCGCCGAGGTCGAGGTGGAGCCGCCGTTCTGGCCCGCCGGGGTCGGGCTCGAGGTGGAGCCACCATTCTGGCCAGGCGGGGTCGGGGTCGGGGGCGCGAAGCTCGTGGCGGAGCCGCCGTTCTGACCCGACGCGTTCGTGCCGCCGACGTCGGGCTGGCTGGCGCCCGGGTTCGGGCCGACCGCGCCGCGAACAACGGTGTTCTCCTCGAGGGCCGCGCGCGCCGCGACCCCCACGCCATCGGTGGGATCCTCGGCGAGGGTGAGCAGCCAGGCGGTCTGCCCCGTGAGCGCGGCTCCCAGCTGAGGATCGGCGCCGGAAACGGAGCCGATCTCGGATCTCAGGTCGCGGAGTCCCGCGGTGTAGGCATCCAGCGCGGCCACGAGGCCGCCTGGATCACCGGCCCACGCCGCAGACTCGGCCTCGGTGAAGCGCGCTGTCAGGCGAGCGGCCTCGGCGTCGATCCGCGCCTGGGTTCCGCGCGGCGGGAGCGACACGGTCTCGATCGCCAGCCGAAGACCGTAGAACGGCTGGCCGGGGCCACTCTGTGCCGAGACCAGACCCACACTTCCGGCGAGGAGTCCAACGGCGAGGAGGCTCGCCGTGAAACGCCTCGCCGGCGCCCTGGATCGCCACGCGGCGACGGGTCGAGGCTGAAGTGTCGCCGCCCGAAACTCCGAGACCAGGCTCTCCCGGGTGCGCGCGACGACCTCCGGCGGGGGCGAGAATGATCGCTCGACGTCGCGCTCGAAGCGCAGCTCGATCGGGGTGGGCGCAGTGTCCGGATCGGTTGTCCGCCCGAAGGAGAACCGCATCATGCCGATCCCTCGACGAGCCGATCGGCGCGGAGGGCTCGCACGCCCTCGCTGTCTCGGAGGCGGCTGAGGGCGCGGAACTGGAGGGCGCGGACGCTGCCTTCGCGCTTCCCCATGAGTGCGCCGATCTCGGCCGGCGAGAGCCCGGCGAAGAACCGATAGAGGAGGACGTCGCGCTGCTCGCCGGTCAATCCGTCGAGCGCGGCGAGGAGCGCCGCCCGCTCCTCGGCCGACTCGATGAACGCGGTCGGGTCCTGGGCCTCGTCCGGCCGGAGGCTCAGCGCCTCGATCGGCGCGGAAGGGCGATCCCGACGGCCGAAGTCGATGAGCGCGTTCCGGGCGATCCGGAACAGCCAGGCCCCGAACGGAAGACCGCGGCTCTCGTAGCGGGGCAATGCCTCGATCACCTTGACGAACACCCGATGGAGCAGATCTTCCGCGTCGGCCGGCTCCGCGACATGGGCGAGCAGGAATCGATAGACCCGCACGGCGTAGTGCTCGTACAGCGCACCGAATGCGTCAGCGTCGCCCGCCCGAGCGAGGGTGATGAGTTCATCGACTCGTTCATCATTCATGGGAACGAGTCGCGGCGCCCGCCGTTACGGACCCTGGCCTGCGGCCCGGCCGACGCAGTGATCACGGGGTCCTCGCGTCTCCATCGCCGGATCTCGAGCGATGCTGGGGGACGACGCTATCCAGCCAACCTTGCAGCGAACCTTGCAGCGAACCTTGCGGTGGTGACTCCGGTCACCGGTGCAAGGTCGTTCAACGCGTCGAGCTCGCCGCGCCCGGTGTCGTACCCGCCAGCGACGAGAGGGCGGCCCGCAACGAGGCGATCTCAGCCGTGGCAGCGCCCCACTCAGGTTCGTCCGGGTCCGCGCCCTCGAGACGGAACAGAGCGAGGCGAAGTTCGATGTGGAGCCTCGTGGCTACGTCGTCGAACTCCGGCGCCGTCCCGGCCTCGCCCACGGCGTCGACCGTTCCAGAGACGCCGCTCGGGTATGCCCCCAGGGCCCGTCGGAAGAATCGATCGATCGTCATCCTCGAGCTCCCTCAGCGAGTGAAGAGTTGCCCGGTGAGATCCCGATGGAAGACGATCTGGACCGGCCGCGGAAGCCTCCGTCGGAACGCGCTGCGCCGCACGCCCCAGCGGCGACCCGGATCATCCCCGGCCTGACGGCGCCATTGCCCGTAGGTCCTCGGCGTTCATCCATGGCGATCGCTCGCGGTCCGGTCGGATCGTGATGGCCAGGCCCCAGCGCGCCGTTCGCCGTGTCGTCGCTCGCGCCTCACGCGCGGCCGGTCCGCTGCGCCGAGGCGCCGGTCAGGCACGCCGACTCGCCGGTCGGCACGCCCCTGGTGGGTCGCGCCCTCGTCCACGGTGCTCCTTCGCCGATCCGGGCCCGTTCGCCGATCCGGGCCCGTTCGCCGATCCGGGCCGCGTCGCCGCTCCACCGAGCCGACAACCGCGGCGCGGAAGGCCGGAAAGAGACGCTCCCGTGTCCGGGCGACGAGGTCGGGCGGTGGCGAGAAGGATCGGTCAACGCTCGACTGGAGCCGTCGCCTGAAGACGACGGGATCGCTCGCTTCGTCAGAGCCCCCGCGCCCGGAGGGGTCGCGCGTCCCTCCGGCCGGTTCCGCACCCATTGGCACCGCCCAGATGTGCCATCGCGACGGGCTCGAGAGTTCCGTGTCCATCGCTCATGGGAACGAGTCCGGCCGCCGCCTGTTACGCGATCGCATTCCGATCCGACGCCCGGGCAAGAAAACGGGAGCGGCATCCCGTCGGACCGCCGTAACGGATGACGCTCGACTGCGTTTCAACGGGCGCAATGAGGAGCACGCCGCGCATCTCGCCACGCCGTCGAGTGGGTCGCTCGGGGCAGGCGCTCGTCGAATTCGCCCTCGTCGTTCCGCTGCTGTTCTTCATGATGGTCATCATCATCGACTTCGGGCGGGCCCTCTACATCCAGACCGCGCTCCAGAACGGGGCTCGGGAAGGCGCTCGGTTCGGGATCGTCCATCCGACCTGGGTCACCGCGGCCGACCGCGCCAATCCGGACAACATCGTCTACCGCGCGAGCACGGAGCCAGCCGCTACCGTGAGCGCGGTGAACGCGACGGTCACGTGCACGACGCCGGGCGGCGTGACCTCCACCGCGACATCGCCGGTCTCGCTGTCTCCGGCCTACGTGAGCTGCGCCGTCTCGGGTGGCCGGATCGACGTGAAGATCACCTACGACTTCACGCCGCTGACACCGCTCATCAGCAACGTCGTCGGGACGAGCCTGACGCTCAGTGGCCACACCCGGATGACGATCGAATGAGGCCGGCCATGAGCATCACGACGACGGCTACCCGTCGACGCGCCAGGCGCGATCGCGGCCAGGTGCTGGTGCTGCTCACCATCGCCCTCGTCGTCCTGATCGGGTTCATCGGCCTCGTGATCGACGGCGGCTTCGCCTATGTCCATCGACGCCAGATGCAGAACGCCGCCGATGCCGGATCGCACGATGGGACCGCGGTCCTCGCCGCCCACTACAGCAACGTCTGCGCCTGGGAATCGGCGGCTCGCAGTGCGGCGGTCGACGCGGCCCTCGCCAACGGAGTCGTGAAGGCCAGCTCGGTCACCGTCGGTCTCGTCGATGTCTACGGGAACCCGACGCCCGTCTGCGATAGCGCCCGGACGATGGGTGTGTCCGTCGCCGTCGGCCAGCCGTACGACACGTATTTCGCTGGCGTGCTCGGAATCACCTCGATCGGTGCCGCGGCGGACGCGATCACCAGCTACGGCTTCGTCAACGCGCTCACCGGCGCCCTGCCGGTCGTCCTCAACCTCGACTCCGTGCCGGCGAATGTGAATGACGGCAGGGAGCATCCGGCCGTGCTCAGTCCTGCCGGCGGCGGCGGGCCTGGTCCGGTGAACTTCGGCAACATCGACCCGACCAAATATGGCCAGACGCTGGCCGACTCGTTCGCCAACGGTCTCACCATCCCGATCGTGGCTGGCAAAGGCTGCGTTCCCCCGACGCCGGTGCCCCCGACGCCGGTGCCATGCACCGCCGGCAGCATCAACGGCTTCGACCACGATGTCCTGCGGGCCCTCCAGGATCGGATCGACAGCGCCCCGACCGAGACGTGGAGCAACCACGCACCCGACAGCCGGCGCGTGGTGACCCTCCTCGTGATCAACGGCGACATCGGCAACTCGACCGTCATCCCGTCGGGCTTCGCCCTCGTCTTCCTCGACAGGGTCACCGGCGGCAACGGGACGAGCGGCCTCTGGATCCACTTCATCTCAGGCTCGATCGTGGCGACGGGCGCGAAGATCGACTACACGATCAACAACGCGAACGCCGGTCAGAGCACCCCCAAGGTCATCCGGCTCATCCACTGACGCGGGGATCACCCGACAGGCAGCCCCACGGGGCAGAAGGGATCACGAAAATGAACTACCTCCATCGGTTCACTCGAAGCCTTGCCGTCGCCGGCGCGACTCTGATTCTCGTCGTGGGTGCAGCCTTCGCGGTGTCCAATACGCCGGGGACCACGCCGACAGACTCGACCGCGTCCTCCTCTCCGTCCGCGTCCCCGGTCGGACCGACGTCCCAGGACGCCGCTCAGGATGCGACGGACGGACCAGAGGCGAGCGACGGACCGAACGCGAGCGACGGACCCACTGCCACGGACGGACCGAACGCGAGCGACGGACCGAACGCCACAGACGGGGGTGACGGGACCGGTTCCAACGGCGGCTGATCGCCTCCTGGCGGTTGCCGGCGACCACCGCGTCCGGTGCTGAAGCTGGATGTCGTGACCGCTCAGAGCGGCCGCGCCCTCACCTGGTCGGACCCGGCGCCATCGGAACGCAGGTAGCCATAGACCATGGATGCGGCGGCCGCACCGGCGATTGGTCCGAGGAGATAGATCCAGACGCCCGCGAGATCGCCGCCGACGAGCGCAGGACCGAGCGATCGGGCCGGGTTCATCGACGCGCCGCTCACAGGTCCACCGACGAGCGCGCCGAGCGCGACCGCGCCGCCGATCGCGAGGGCTGCGGCCTCCCCGACGGCGCGCGTGTCGGTCGCGACGGCTGTGATCACGAGCATGAGGAAGAACGTGAGGACCGCCTCCCAGACGAGCGCCTGAAGGTCCGAACCGGCAGGCGCGGTGACGCCGAGGGCCGCCGCCGGGCCGAGGGTGAGCCGGAGCACGGCAGCGGCGCTGGCCGCGCCCGCGATCTGGGCGACGGCGTACGAGGCGACGCGCCGCCACGGGAAGCGCCGGCCGACCGCGAAACCGATCGACACGGCTGGGTTGAAGTGGGCACCGGAGACATGCCCGAGCGCGTAGACCATCACCGCGATCGCCAGCCCAAAGGCGAGCGCGACGCCCGTGTCGGAAAGCTTGCCGACGGCGATCGCGCCGCAGCCGGCGAAGACGAGGGCGAAGGTACCGATGAACTCGGCGACGTGCGCTCTCAACCGGCGACGATGGAGCGCGGCGAGGGGTCAGCCACCCGGACCGCGATCTCGACAAAGGGCCGCAGGCGGAGTGTCAGCTCCATGGGCGAAAGCGTAGACCTTCAAGTCGCTCGAAGGTCAAGCCCCCGCAGCGAAATCTGCCGGGCCGTCCCGAAGGCGACCTCTTCGAAGAATGAGTGCAGCTCCTCGTCGACCCGCACCCAGTCGAGTGACCGACTCGGCGTCTCGACGAAGCCATCGAGTGAGACGGACCGCTGGACTCAGCCATCCTCTCCTCCACGGGCGCCGTCGCTGTCAGCCAGCGACCTGCGGCCGGTCTATCGTCCGCTGGACGGGCCCGAGTCGACATGATCCGCGACCCTCTCCTCGGCAAGGTCGGCTTCGCCCGCGGGTCACCATATCGGCTGCCCTGGCTCACCCCTTCGGGTCACGATCCGTGGGATGTCGAGTATCGTGACGGGGACCCAACCGACCGGGGCGTAGCGTAGCCTGGCAACGCGCGTGCTTTGGGAGCACGAGATCGTGGGTTCGAATCCCGCCGCCCCGACCACCATCTAATCCTGTTTCGAGACGAGGCACCGCCCGACCACTCAGAGCGGGAGGTGCGCGTCCAGGTGGCACAGGCCGAGCGACAGCGCGGCCGTGGCGATCGCGCCCTGCCACTTCGCGTCGTTGGTGACCACGATCGGGATCCCCAGGACGCCCGCGATGGCGACGAAGGGGCGGGTGAGCGTCTCGGTCACCGTCACCACGCTGATCGTGGCCATGTTCCGTCCGCTCCGGAAGAAGTCGTCGAGGAGGACCGTCGCAGCCGGGCCGGCGACGTCGTTCCCGTTCAGATAGGCGAGGAGGACCGACGTGTCGAAGACGATCGGGGCGCCGGGCGGGAGAGCCGCCTCTCCAAGCAGCGCGAGCGGCGAGTACCGGCTCCATCGGTGGTTCTGCGGCGCGGTTGACGCCCATCGCGGAACGGCGCACGGTTCGGCAACGCACCCGAACCGAGCCCGTCGATGCCGAACCCCGCACCGTTCCCACCCGTCGTCCCCATCCGGCCACACCGGCGGGTCGAGCCCGGCCTCGTCGTGGCGGTCACCCTCGCCGCACTCGTCGCCACCGCGATCTGGAAGCCGTGGACGGGATCCGCGGCCCCGCCGGGCGTCCTGCCCCAGGCAAGGGTCGCAGCCGCGGTCCAGGTGCCGCCCCCGGCATCCTCTGTGCCGGTGACGTCGGCCGGTCCCGGACCGCGGGTCGTGATCGCCCTGCAGCCCGCCGGGCCGATCCCACCGCTCGACGGACTGGACCTGCGCGCGATGAGCCCGTCGGATCCGCACGCTGCATGGGGTGTCGCGGTGGCCTACACGCCGACGCTGGCGATCGAGAGCGCGGTCTGGGGCGGCATATCCACCGTGACGCCGGTCGTCGACTGGGAGGCCATCGCGCCGCGATCGGTGGGTCAACCCGTGACGACGGCGATCCTCCGTCGCGGTTCGGCCGGCCCGACGCTCGATCATCCAGGCTCGACGACGATCGCCGTCGCGGTCACCTGGCCGTCGGACATCGCGCCCCGGGGAGTGAGCCTTCGCTGGCTCTGGCCTGCCAGGACGCAGGTTCCGGCAGCTTCCATCGTGGACGGCGGTCCCATCCCCCTCCGCGAGCCGCTGCCGCTCCTCGTCCGCCTCGCCCCGTCGAGGGTCGGGGGCGGCGGCCACACGGCCACTTTCCGGTGGCAACGGCGCTCCGGGACGTTCTTCCTGGCGCCGGGCGATCCCCCATCGACGGTCGCGGGCTGGCTCGCCCACTCCTGGGTGCCCGGTCAGTACGCGTTCGTCGTCACCCTCGCCGATGGCACCTCCCGCTCACTCCGGTTCGTCATCGGCGGCTGACGCGCCGCGCGGTGCGACGCTCCGCCGGACCGTTTATCCTCGACCCGTGACCGCTGCCGTCTCGCGACGCCCGCTGAAGGTCGGCATCCAGCTCCCGGAGGTCGAGCGGGAGGTCCGCTGGGCGGAGTACCGGGCGATGGCCCGCCTCGCCGAGGACGTCGGCTTCGACTCGATCTGGATGGGCGACCACCTCCTCTACCGGAGCGAGGCACTCGGCGCGCGCGGCCCGTGGGAGGCCTGGACGATGCTCGCGGGACTCGCCGAGGCGACGAGCCGGATCGCCCTCGGCCCCCTCGTCGCGTGCACGAGCTTCCACAACCCGGCGATGCTCGCGAAGATGGCCTCCACGGTTGACGAGATCAGCGGCGGACGGCTGATCCTCGGCCTCGGCGCCGGCTGGAACGAGACCGAGTATCGAGCCTTCGGCTTCCCGTTCGATCGCCGCATCTCCCGCTTTGCCGAGGCGTTCACGATCGTCCGGACACTGCTCCGCGACGGACGGGTGGATTTCGCCGGCGAGTTCTACACGGCTCGCGATTGCGAACTCCTCCCCCGTCCGTCCCGGACCGGGGGCCCGCCGCTCATGGTGGGCTCCAGGGGCGCGCGGATGCTCGAGATCACGATCCCCCACGTGGACAGCTGGAACGTCTGGTACGCCGACACCGGGAATCGCCCGGAAGGTGTCCCGGCGCTCCGCGACCAGGTGGATGCCGCGTGCCGGTCCGCCGGTCGCGAACCCGCCGCGGTGGAGCGGACGGTCGCCGTTCTCGTCAGGCTGCCCGGCGGATCCGGACGGGACCAGGGCGACACGGAACCGGTCGCGCCACCCCTCGAGGGTGGTCCGGACGTCATCGCCGAGACACTTCGGGCGTACGCTCGCGAGGGCATCTCGCACGTCCAGCTCGTCGTGGACCCCATCACGACCGCATCGATCGAGGCCCTCGGGGCCGTCCTCGCGCAGCTCGATCGCGAGGCCTGACCGGGCGTGTCCCGCGCACGCTGGCGATGCGCCCGGTGGGTCGACCATTGCCCACCACCGCGCCGGTCTGCTAGCCTCCGATGACCAGTCACCTCGAGGGGGACACACGGATGGCCCACGCACGGAGCCGCGCCCCTGCCCAGCGCTCGGGTGACGAGATCTCCGAGCTCGACAAGCGGATCATCGAGCACCTCCAGCAGGACGGGCGCCGGCCGTTCACCCAGATCGCCGCCGAGCTCGGCGTGAGCGAAGCGGCCGTCCGGGCCCGGACGAACCGGCTCGTCGAACGCGGCATCCTCCAGATCGTCGGCGTCACCGATCCGCTCAAGCTCGGCTTCCACCAGCAGGCGATGATCGGGATCCGCTGCGAGCGGGACAAGCTCATCGAGGTCGCCGAGGCGGTGGCCGCCTTCCCGGAGGTCGACTATGTCGTCATCACCGCAGGCTCGTACGACCTCCTCATCGAGACCGTGTGCGAGGACAACAACGCCCTCCTCACTTTCCTCACAGAGCGCCTCCGTCGGGTCGACGGCGTCCGCGACACGGAAACCTTCGTCTACCTCCGGATGGTGAAGCAGACCTATCAGTGGGGGACCCGCTGACGCCGCGCTGCGGCCTTCCTGAGCGAACACCGGCCCTCCTGAGCGAACACCGGTGACGATGCGCGCCGGCAAGGCGTGACTCCGGCTACTGCCGCACCGTACTATTGGATGCTCGGGCCCCAGCCCGGATCTCTCCGGCAGGATGCGCCCTCAAGGACCGAACGTGCTCGTCGGACCGCTCCTCGCGCTGCTCGTCGTCGCCGTGGTCGCCAACCTCGGCCTCATGGTCGTCGTCGTCGCTCCCAACGTCCGGGGACGGCCGTTGCCGTTCGTCGGGCCCGAGGCCGAACGCGACCCGATCGAACCGGTCGAGCGCGTCGCGGCCATCCTCCCGGACGGCGGCATCGCGTCCACCACGGATGGCGCCGTCGACGGCGTCCCGACCGCGACCTACGACCGGGTCGTGCGGATCGTCAGCTTCCTGTTCATCCTTTCGACGTCGGTCATCGTCGCCGTGACGGGCCTGTGGCCGGATACCGAGCCGGCTGTCCTCGTCCTCCTCGCGATCGCGGGCGTGTTCGTCGTCGCGATCCACGACATCATGCCGGCCCGAATCCTCGGCCCGGCTCGCTTCGTCACCGAGGGGTCCGTCGCGATCACCCTCGTGACCCTCCTCGTGTCTCTCACCGGACGAGAGACGAGCCCCTTCTTCTTTGCCTTCCCGCTCATCGTCGTCGGCGCCGCCCTCGTCATCGAGGCACGATCCACGGTCGCCCTCGCGGCCGCGGCGATGATCGGCTTCCTCGCCGCAGTCGGGATCCGCCCCGCGGGCGATCCCCTCTCGCAGGCCGCCATCGCGACGGTCGGCGTCGACTGCGCCGCGATCATCCTCCTTGCCTACGTCGCCGTCGTCATCGCCCGCGAACAGCGACGATCGCGCGAGGCGGCCATCCGCCTGTCCGCGATCGACTCGCTCACCGGCCTGTACAACCGGACGTTCTTCTTCGCAGCCCTCGACCGTGAGATCCAGCGGAGCGCCCGCTCCGACCGGGGGTTTTGCCTCCTCATGATGGACCTCGACGGACTCAAGGCGACGAACGACCGGTACGGGCACTTCCACGGCGATCGCGCCCTCCGTGTCGTCGGCGAGACGATCCGGGCGAACGTGCGGCGGATCGACACGGCCGCTCGCTACGGCGGCGACGAGTTCGTCGCGGTGCTGCCGGAGACGGATCCCACCGGGGCCTTCATCGTCGCCGAGAAGATCCGACGGAACGTCGCGGCGCGCTCGGTCGCCGGACCCGGGCTGGAGATACGGACGTCGCTCTCCATCGGGGTCGTCCTCTTTCCGGACGACGGCCGGACCGTGGATGAGTTGATGATCGCGGCCGATCAGGCGATGTACCGCTCGAAACGCCAGGGCAGGAACCGGGTGCTCGGGTCGGATCGGGTGACCGCGGCCACCGGCGTCGGAGTCATGGCCGAGCCGGTCGGCGGGACGATCGGCGACCCGATGTAGCATCCACGGATGCACGGCTTCTCCACCCGCGCGATCCGCGCGGCGACCCGCGCCCCCCACGTCGAGCAGCAGCCCAACTCCGTCCCGATCTACCAGTCCGCCACGTTCAGCGCCGCGGACGCGGACGAGCTCGGCGAGGTCGCCTCCGGCCGCCGGCCGGGTTATGCGTACGCCCGGATCGCGAACCCCACGGACGCTGCCCTCGAGGCGGCGATCGCGGAGATCCACCAGGCCGAGGACGCGGAGGTCTTCGCGAGCGGGATGGCTGCCATCCACGCTGCGATCGTCTCGCTCGTCTCGGCCGGCGACCGGATCGTCTGCACCCGGGCGGTCTATGGCTCCACCCGCTCGTTGCTGCAGAACGTCGTCGGGCGATTCGGGGTGACGATCGACTTCGTCGACGCGACGGACCTCGCGGCGGTCGAGACGACGCTGCGGGCGGCGCCGACACGCATCCTCTACGTGGAGACGATCGCCAACCCGACGATCGTCGTCACGGACATCGAGGCGCTCGCCCGTCTCGCCCATCGCCACGGCGCCGCGCTCGTCGTCGACAACACGTTCGCCTCCGCGTACCTCTGCCGGCCGCTCGCCCTCGGCGCAGACCTCGTCGCCGAGTCGGCCACGAAGTTCATGAGCGGCCACTCGGATGTGCTCGGGGGTGTCGTCGTCGGCGACCGGGCCCGAATCCGGCAGGTCCGCGCGCTGCAGGTGGATACCGGGGCGACCCTCGCCCCGTTCGCGGCCTTCCTCATCCTCCGCGGGCTTGCGACACTGGCGGTCCGCATGGATCGCCACACCGCCTCGGCCACGACCCTCGCGGCCTGGCTCGAGGGGCGCCCGGGAGTCGAACGCGTGTATCACCCCTCCCTGGCGAGTCATCCCCAGGCGGACGTCTGCCGGCGCCAGCTCAGCGCCGCCGGCGGGATGCTCGCCTTCGAGCTCGCCGGCGGTCGGGTGGCCGGCCGGGCGTTCATCGACGCGCTGACCATCCCGGAGCGGACCGCGTCGCTCGGGAGCGTCCACACGATCGTGGCCCACCCACCCTCCACGACCCACCGTCAGCTCTCGGACGTCGAGCTCGCCGAGACGGGCATCGCGCCCGGCCTGCTTCGCTGTTCCGTGGGGCTGGAGGACGTCCCGGACCTGTGTGACGATTTCGCGGTCGCGCTCGAGGCTGCGGCAGCCGCGGCCCGGACCGCCGGCTTCGTCGCTGGCGAGGGACCGGCGGGGACCGGCGACCCGGCCGTCGGGCCGGTCGCGGCACTCCGACCCTAGCCCGGGAGATCCCCATCGCGACGACCGCGGTCGATCTCGTCAGGTCGGCCGGCCCGGCGGGCCTCAACGCTCCGGCCCGCTTCGGACGGACGCTGTGGCGGCTGTTCACGTCCGTCGACTTCGCCGTCCTCCAGATCATCGTCCTCGTCCTCATGGCGGTGGTCGGCTTCGTCATCCGCCAGCTCCCCGGGTTCGCCCTCCAGGCCGGACCGGGAAGCACGGACTACATCACCGAGATGGCGAAGCTCCACGCTCGCTATGACCCGATCTTCAGCCCCGCGGGCGTCGGCATCCTCGAGCGTGCCCAGGTGTTCCAGGTCTTCAACTCGGCCTGGTTCAGCGGGGCCCTCGCCCTCCTGCTCGTCTCGATCGTCATCTGCACCATGAACCGGATGCCGCGGCTGTGGCGCCAGTCCGTGGATGTCCGGGTCATCCAGCCGGACGGCTTCTTCGATCCATTCCTCCCGGATCGCGCCCGGATGACCGCCGTCACGCCGACCGCCGTGGAGTCCGTCCTTCGCCGACACCACTTCCGTGTCCGGGCGGCGACCGCGGCCGACGGCGTCCGCTACCTCTACGGCGATCGCCACCAGTACACGAAGCTCGCCACGCTCTTCACGCACATGGGCCTCATCCTCTTCCTCGTCGCGGCGGCCGTGACGAGCCGTTTCGGCGTCGAGGAGGGCCTCGTCCTCGCCGGCGGGGATTCCGTCACCGTCCAGCCGATCGGAACGCCCGACCTGCTCGTGCTCAAGAACTACGGGTTCGCCGCGCCCGGCCTCGAGACCGGCCAGGCGAGGGACTTCACGTCCGATCTCGCCGTCTTCCGCGACGGCCAGCTCCTCGCCCGCAAGGTCGTCCGGGTCAACGATCCGCTCACCGTCGCGGGCTTCACGTTCCACGAGAACGGGTACGTGCCGGCCCCCGTCCTCACGATCCACGGCAGCGACGGCTCGCTCCTCTGGGACGGTCCCATCTCGCTCACCCAGACCCTCGGCGGATCGCCGTACGCGACGATGGGCGTGCCGGGTCGCGACCTGGGGATCCGGCTCCTCCTCCGGACCGGCTCGGGCGGCATCGCGGCACTCCTCGTCCTCCCGTATCGGGCGACCGGCACCGCGGCGGACGGGACGGTGACAACGAACGACCTGTTCCCGATGGCCCTCGCGATCGGCGATACGGCGACGTCGCCGGACGCCGGGATCACGGCCACGCTCAAGCGGATCGAGGGGGCGACGGTCATCATCGCCAAGAAGGACCCCGGCGCGCCCATCGTCTGGTTCGCCTTCATCCTCCTCATCCTCGGGCTGCTCATCACGTTCTACCTGCCGCGTCGCCGGGTCTGGACGCGGATCGCCCCGGACGGCGATCTCCAGATCGTCGGCCGATCGGATCGGTATGTCGATTTCGAGCGGGAGTTCGGCCGGCTGCTCGACGATCTCGTCCGCGTCCGGTCCGCCTGACGAGGGTGGCCACCCTCGGCGAGCTCCATCGGGACCTCTTCCCGTCGGCGGTCGCACGGCTCGGATCGCTCGACGGTGAGCGGGCGATCGGCTGGGTCCGGGTCCTCAAGGCGCGAGTGCCCGCGTTCGACGCGCTGGACGCCGGCGATCTCGCGCTCGTCCCGCTGTCCGCGCTCGCGATCGTCGCCGCCGGGGCGACGGAGGTGGCAGCGCTCGCTGAGGGGCTCGCGCGCAGCGGTGTCTCGGGGGTCGTGCTCGTCGCCGGAGACGTGGGGGTGGCCTCCGATCGGGCGGGCATCCTCGGGTCCGCGGGGGCCGTCGGGCAGGCGGGCACCGTCGGCCAGGTGGCAGGCGTCGGGTCGGCGGCTGCCGTCGGTTCGGCGGGTGCCGTCGGTTCCGCCGACGCCCTCGGGCAGGCCCTCGAGCGGTCGCTCGCGGAGGTGGACGTCCCGACGATCGCGATCGCCGGGGTGGACGTCGCGTCGCTCGAGCGGGCGATCATCGGGTACCTCGTCAATCGCCGTGCCGAGCTCGAGCGCCAGGCATCGCTCCTCGAGGCGCAGCTGCAGCGGCTCGCCCTCGGCGAGAGCGATCTCCCCGCGCTCGTGCGGGCGATCGGCGCGTTCCTCGGCCGAGCCGTCGCGCTGGAGGGATCGCGCGGCGACACACTCGCCGTGGAAGCTCCGGCGGATGTCGTCGCCGCGGCCGCGGCGTCAGCCGGATACCTGACCCGGATCGGGACGGCGCGGGCTCGCTCCGTCGCCCTGCGGGTCTCGCTGCCGACCGCGAGCGGGCCGTCGGGCGCGCTGCTCCTGCTCGGCGAACGCCCGGTCGGCGAGCTCGAACGCGTCGTCGCCGAGCGGATCGCCGGGCTCGTCGCCCTCGAGATCGCCCGGGACGAGGCGGTCCGGCGAGCCCGCGACGATTCCCGGCGGCCCGAGACGCTCCCGCCGGACGGACCGGGCTGGGTCGTCCTCGTCGCCCGCCAGATCGTGCCCGGCGACGACGCTGGGCCCGCCGAACGAGAGCGCCTCCGGCGAGAGATCCAGCGTCTCGCTCCGGCGCGCCGGCTCGCCCTGCGCGGCGACGTCGGGAGCATCGACCTCCGCCTCGTGGCCAGCTGTCCCCAGGACGATCCGCTCGGCCTCATCATCGCCGGCCGGATCGCCGCCTTCATCGGCCGGCCGGTGGCCGTCTCACGGACGTTCATCGACCCGGACGATCGAGCGACCGCGGAGGCCGCGGCCCGCGGCGCGCTCGAGGCGGGCGAGGTCCTGTCCGGCCCGCCGGCGGTTCTTCGAGCGGATCGGTCGCCGGTCTACCGGCTCATCGGCAACCTGCACAACCTGCCGGACGGACTTCGCCTGTCGCGGGCACTCCTCGCACCGCTGCTCAGCGGCCGTCCCACGGCGGAGCGAGTGCGACTCGCGACCCTCCGATCCGTGCTCGATCATGGATCGCTGCTCGCGGTGGCGGCGGAGCTCGGCGTCCATCGGAACACTGTGGCCTACCGCATCCGTCGGCTGGAGGCGCTCGGCGGCTGGGATCTCGCCGACCCGGAGCTCCGTCTCGCGCTCGGCGTGGCCCTCAGAATTGTGCAATCGGTACAAGACTAGAACCGATTCGCTACCTTCCGGCGCCATCACCCCGCGGTATCCTCCGAGCATGCGACCATGTCCGGGGATCGGGCTGTGTTCGCGGCACAATTGGCGGTCACCCGGCGGCGGCCGCCATCGTCTCGACCGAGGAGTGCTCCATGATCGATACCCAGCGCGTCGACGGGCTCGAGGCCATCGAAGCGGCCAAGGCGAACGGGATCCGATTCGTCCAGCTCCAGTTCACGGACATCCTCGGCCTCGTCAAGGCGGTGACGATCCCGCTCCACCAGATGGAGGGCTCCGTCCGCCACGGGACCTGGTTCGACGGGAGCTCGATCGAGGGGTTCACCCGGATCGCGGAGTCGGATCAGTACCTCATGCCGGATATGAGCACGTTCGCCGAGATCCCGTGGCAGAAGGGCGCCGGCCCGCGTGGCACGGCCCGCGTCATCTGCGACGTGTACACCCCGAAGGGCGAATCGTTCGCGGGCGATCCGCGGTTCGTCCTCCGTCGCCAGGTCGAGAAGGCACGGAAGCTCGGCTACATCGTCAACACCGGTCCCGAGCTCGAGTTCTTCCTCTTCCGGCGCGGTGAGGACGGCTCGATCCAGCCCCTCCCCCACGACCAGGCCGGCTACTTCGACTTCTCGACGGACCTCGCCCAGGAGATCCGCCAGGACATGGTGGACGCCCTCGAGGCGTTCGGGATCAAGGTGGAGGCGGCCCACCACGAGGTCGCCGCCGGGCAGCACGAGATCGACTTCGAGTACTCGGACGCCCTCCGCACGGCCGACAACGCGATCACCTTCAAGTACACCCTCAAGGCGATCGCCCAGCAGCACGGCCTGTACGCGACATTCATGCCCAAGCCGATCCACGGCATCAACGGCTCCGGGATGCACACCCACCAGAGCCTCTACTCGATCGCCGAGTCGCGCAACGCGTTCGCGGACCCGGACACGAAGTACGGCCTGTCAGACCTCGCCCGATCGTACATGGCGGGGATCCTCGCCCACGCTCGGGGCATGATCGCCGTCCTCGCCCCGACCGTGAATTCGTACAAGCGGCTCGTTCCCGGGTACGAGGCGCCGACCTACCTCACCTGGGGCCGGACGAACCGCTCCGCCCTCATCCGCGTGCCGATGGTGTCGCCCGGTCGCTCCATCGAAGGGACGCGGGTCGAGGTCCGCTGCCCGGATCCGTCGTCGAACACCTACCTCGCCTTCGCCGCGATGATCGCGGCTGGACTCGACGGCGTGGAACGGGGGCTCGAGCTCGCCGAGCCGGTCGAGGAGTCGCTCTTCGAGATGGACGCCGCGCGGATCGCCGAGAAGGGGATCAAGGAGCTTCCCGGCTCCCTCGGCGACGCGCTCGAGGAGCTCGAGAAGGACGCCGTCATCCGCGAAGCGCTCGGCGACCACGTCCTCAACCACTTCGTCGCGGCCAAGCGTGCCGAGTGGGACGAGTACCGCACCCAGGTCTCGGACTGGGAGGTCGGCCGCTACCTCGATATGTTCTGAGCCGGGCGGAGGGCGGGCGCAGGGGCTCCGTCGGCCCTCGTATCAGCCTCACGATTAGCCGGGGCGGTTTCGTTTCATCCGAGAGCCGCGGAGCCTCGTGCAACACCGATGGCTCGCTCGCGGACGCGGAATCCCCGTCGGGTGCCCCGTGGTGCCGCCGAAGGGCCACAAGGACGGAAGTCGACCGCGTCAGTAATCGTGGGGCCGATGGCGCGCTGGCCTCCACCGGTGATCGTGGGTGAGTGGGGGATGATGACCACCCACGACGATGCGTGGATGGTTCCACGCGCAACGGCTACCGCCTTCGAGCCCCGCCGGCGGGCGACCCGCGAGTCCGTGGCCGGACGCCGTCGTGCGACGATGCTCGCACTTCGGCTCGGCAGCGCCCTCCGTGAAGCCAGGATCGCGGCGAGCCTGAGCCAGACGGAGCTCGCAGCTCGAACCGGCACCTCGCAGCCGACGATCAGTGGTCTCGAGCTCGGTCGTGGCGCGGCGTCGTCGCTCGATCGGTGGGCGTCCGTATTCGGGAGTCTCGGCCTCCAGCTCG
>JADMIG010000043.1 GCA_015478725.1 Chloroflexota bacterium
GAGCACAGCGATGCCCACGGCCACCTGGCGTAGCTACAAGCAGGTCAGCATCGACGGCGTCCTCGGGGAGGTCGCCATCGCCCAGATCTACGTCGGCGTCGTCAACAGCGGCACGACCAAGAACCAGCGCTCACGCGCACTTTTCTCCTTCAACCTCGCCGCCACGCCCGACGAGGGCACGCCACCGACACCCGCCGCACCACTCGTCAGCGCCGACCTCCTCCTCGAGATCAGCGAGATCACCGGCGCCAGCGGCTGGCCCTTCCTCATCCAGCGCATCAGCCGCGACGACTACCGCGGCCACGACACCAACAACCCCTACGGCGCCACCTGGAGCTGGTACGACGCCACACCACCACCAGCTCGCCTCTCCTGGACCAGCCCGGGCGGCGATATCAGCACCCCACCCGCAGACCTCACCGCCTACGGACCCACAGCACTCGGCGCCTACACCGCCCCCGGCCTCCTGCCCTTCGTCCAGGACGCCTACCAGAACCGCCAGAACCGCGTCCACCTCCGCCTGGCGGCCCTCAACGAGAACCCCGCCACCAGCGCCATCTTCGCCTCGTACAAGCTCAGCACGGACGCCCTGCGGCCGGCGCTGACGCTCACCTACGGCGCCGCGTCGACGATCGACCAGCAAGACCCGATACCGCTACCATCAGACCGCCTGACGGCGCCCTCACGCCCCGCCAGCGCCGGCGCGCCCGCGGCGCCCGCCCGACCAGCTCGCCCCAGCCGCTAAACAGGAGCTCCACCATGGCCGCCAACATCTCCGAGATCATCACGAACGTCCGCAAAGACCTCCACGACGAAGACGCCAGCGCCTACCGCTGGACGGACAGCTCGCTCACCCGCCACATCACACGCACCGTCCGCGAGTACTCGATCGCCGCACCACTCGAGCAAAAGAGCACCCTAGCCGCCACGGCCGGCTCACGCGACCTCTCGGTGGCCTCACTCGCCGGCCTGATCAGCATCGAAGCCGTCGAGTGGCCCACGGGCCAGTTCCCGCCGGCGCGCGTCGCCTGGTCACAATGGCAGACGACGATCACCATGGACCTGGTCAACGCGCCTACGGCGCCCGACAACGTCGCCATCTACTGGCTCAAGCCGCACACGCTCGACTCGAGCTCGAGCACGATCCCACCCCACCACGACGAGCTGATCACGGAGGGCGCCGCCGGCTACGCCGCACTCGACTGGACCTCCTACGCGACCAACCGCCTGAACATCGGCTCCGCCGACGTCTGGGGCCGCTACAAGGCCTTCGCCGACGAGCGCCTGCGCCAGTTCCGCCAGGACATCGCCCGCCTCGGCCGCATCAACACGGTACGCCAGCGCCAGCTCTACTCGACCCAAGACCCGCCGTCCGTGTTCGAGCAGCAGCGCGTCAAGTACTGACACCAAGAGGATCAGACGTTGCGGACCATCACACCGGCCCTCCTCGCCGCCCAGAAGGCGGCCAGCTCCCAGCCCTACGTCGACGTCGTCGTCGAGAACCGCATCAGCAACATCGTCCGCCTCGACTTCAGCCAGCTCAACAACACCGCCAACACGATCACCCGCCACGACGCCGCGGCCGCCGCCGACGGATCACTGACCCGCGTCCGCATCGAGTCCGGCACGGTAAAGGCGTCGCGTTCCGCGTCGCCCCAGTCCTCGATCAACTCGATCTGGACCAACCTCCAGACCGGCAAGGGCACACAGATCGCCTGCGCCGCCATCAACACCCGCGTGATCATCGTCTACACACTCAGCGGCGACACCTCAATCGTCTACGTCGAGAGCACCGACAGCGGCGCCACCTTCGGCGCCGAGACCGCCGTCCTCACCGCCGCATCGGCGATCAGCGACCTCGCAGTCGCCTACAAGGACAACACCGGCACCCTGGCGATCGCCTACGCCGAGTCAGCCAAACTCTGGGCGGCGCGCCGCCCGGGCACCGGCACCTTCAACGCCGCCATCCAGCACGGCACGACACCGAGCTCGGTCAACGGCGTCGCCCTCACCTACGTCTTCGATTGGAACGCCGTCGTCACCGGCGTCGAGGCATCGACAATGAAACCGACGGTCTGGACTACGATCTTCGGCGACGGCGTCGACCAGGCGGCCAACACTTGGGGCACCTACGTCGCCCAGCAGCAGGCAGAGTCCGACGCCCAGGTCACCTACAAGGCGCCATCCGTCGCCTACTCCGACCAGTACCGGATGCGCTTCGTCGAGGCCGACGCCTTCACCGGCGGCACGACCCGCACCTGGCGCTCCAACCTGATCAGCGGCCTCTTCTGGCCCGCCGGCCCGTTCGCCTGGCGCACGCCGGCGCCCGTCGATTACGCCGGCGCCGAGGGCCTCGCCCTGGCAGTCGCACCCAACTACGTCTACGAGTCGGCGACAGACCTTGTCGCCTCGGCGCCCCGCGCCCTGGCGTCACTCTCACTCACCACCCGCGTGATCAAGACGGAGATCACCGAGGTCACCGGCGGCCCCGCCACCGGCGACATCCACGGCTACATCGACATCGACAACACCGACGGCGCATTCGCCGGACCGCCGCCGCCGCTTCAACTCGCCAACCTGGTCAAGGTCAGCTGGGGTTACCTGATCGCCGGCGCCGGCGTCACCTCACGCATGGCCGACCTCCAGATCTCCCGCATCGGCTATCGCCGCACCGGCGGCGTCTCCGTCATCCGCCTCCAACTCACCGGAGGCTGGGACCAGCTCGCACGCGACCGCCAGCGCACCGGCATCTTCCACCAGGCCGGCATCGACTCCTACACCACGATCCTCACCCGCCTCTTCGCCCGCGCCGGCATCTCACTCTCCACCGCCGGCGCAAGCAGCCGCCTCTCATCAGTCAAACCGGCCTTCACCGTGGCGCCGCAGACCTCAGCCCGGACCGCCCTCCAACAGGCACTCGCCTTCGTCGCAGACCGCGTCTTCATGTCGACGAGCGCCACAGCCCGCCTGCGCGAGCCACTCGCCGGCGACGCCTCCGTCTACACCTTCGGCACCGACCACCCGACCTACGAGGCGCAGCTAGACCAGGTCGTCACGCCGGCGTCACAGGCCGCCGCCGTCGGCGCCGCCGCCTACGGAGAGGCGATCGACTTCACCAACGCCCAGGCCTACATCGGCACCCGTGAACTGATCCGAGACGTCACCAGCTCGACGGGCGCCGCGGCCGCCGCCACGGCCGCAGCTCATCTCCGCACCACACAGCTCGACCAACCCGGCGGGCAGCTGCTGGCGCCGCCCGCCTGCGGCCTCGAGCTCCTCGACGTCGTCGACATCACAGACCCCCTGGTCCAACCGACGCCCGTCCTCCGCCGCATCCGCCAGATCCGCTGGCGCTACGACCAGCTCGCCGGCGTCTACGACCAGCTCCTCACCCTCGGCGCCGTATGACCACCCAGTCAGCGCGCCAATGCGCAATCCACGGCCTCACACTACACACGCTCTCCGCCGGCGCCTGGATCTGCGACTGCGGCCGCACCGGCACGCAACCCGCGTACGCACAGCCACGACCAGGCGACGGACAGACCGACGATCCAGCAGCCACCTCGACGAGCTGCGAAGGAGCCAAACGCCGGCGACGAAAGGAACGAGGCCGCCACATGACCACACAAGCAAGCGAAACCCACACCGGCATCATCAAGGCCTGGGACAGCACCACCTGGACCGCCACCGTGCAACTCACAGGATCCCTAACACTGTGGCTACGCAACATCGCCACATCACGCGGCATCCCATCCGCCGAGATGGTTGTCGGCCGCAAGGTCGCGGTGCTATTGTTCGAGCCTACCAACCCCACAGACGCGGTGATCATAGCGGTGTACACATGACACGAGAGAACATCCGCCGCGCAGCCATCGCCCTAGCCGCCATCAACACCATCGCAATCACCTACTGGATTTACGCCGGCGCGACCAGCGCCACCGGCATCGCCGCATTCGCGCTCGCGTTCGCCTGCATCGGCACAGCATGGGAACTCACAGAATGACCCAGACGATGACCGCCGCATACGTAAACGCCCTCAGCGAGCAGGCCGCAACCGACCACGGGCGACCGGTGGTGACCTACGGCGGAATGCGGCTGATCGACGTGCGAAACGACTTCCCAACCGTACAAGTGGGACGCACCATGGCGCCGCGCGATCCCGCCCTACTCCAGTTCGTCAGCCAGCACCACGACGCCGCGTTCTACCCCGACGACCCCCTACCAGGCGACGACTTCGACGCAGAGATGCAACGGATGGACACGGTATGGCGCCTCCACCGATTCACCAACGGATGGGGCGGCATCGGCTACCACACATACGGCTTTCCGTCCGGCAGGCTCTACCTGGTGGGAAGCTACGAGACCCAGCGCGCCAGCGTCGCCAACCGTAACCACCTCACGATCGGCCATTGCAGCGCCGGCTTATTCATGGGCAAGACACTACCACCGCTCGGGACGCAGCTCGTCGCGGCGATGGCGTCGATCGCAGCCTGGACGTACGCCCGTCGCATGCTGGCGGTCATCTCGCACCACGACGCCGCCGACGCACAGAACCCAACGGTCTGCTGCGGCGACACGCGCGATCAATGGGTTCCGAGAATCCCACAGACAATCATCGCGATCGCCCAAAAGCTCAACCCCTAGACACCATCACGCACCCACACGTAGAATCCCGGCGACGGCTAGCGCACCGCGCACGCCACAGCGAAAGGAATCGACGTGCTGTACGCAACGATCGCCATCATCGCGCTCATCGTCATCGCGCCCGCGTTGCCGGCGATCGCCGGCGCGATCCGCGCAGGACGCCAATGGCCCGCGCTCGGCGACATTACAGGCGAATTCGGCGCACTCTCACTCGCCGAGGCGGCAAAACTCAGCAACGACGTAGTCCTCCAGGGCGTCTACGAAAGCATCATCAACACATCCGACATCTCCGGCGTCCTCCCATACTTCGAGATGCAGGGAAACGCACTCACATACAACCGCGAAAACGCAGCCGCGACCGTCGCGTGGCGCGCCGTCGGCGACGTCTGGACGGAAGACGTACCGACCTACACACAGATCACAACGCAGCTCGCGATCGTCGGCGGCGACGCCGACGTCGACAAATACATCCAGACGAGCCGAAGCAACATCCAGGACATCCGCGCCACCGTCATCATGGGCAAGGCCCAGGCGCTCGCCCGCGAGTGGGACGACAAGATCATCAACGGCTCCGGCGCAGCCAACCAGCCAACCGGCATCAAAAACCTGATCGTCTCCGGCCAAACCCTGACGAACGGCGCGAACGGCGCCACACTCACACTCGACATCCTCGACATACTGATCGACCAGGTGAAGGGCGGCACACCCGACCTCCTGCTCATGAGCAGACGGGCGCGACGCAGCATCAACAAACTCTTCCGCGCAAGCGGCGCATCGGTCGAAACACGCCAAGCATTCGGGCGCTTCATCCAGACCTACAACGGAATCCCGATCATGATCAGCGACTACATCCCGACGAACGAGACCGTCGGCACATCGACCGACTGCGAACGCATCTACGCCCTCACACTCGGCGAGGAAAACGGCGGCATCGCAGCGCCGTACACCCCCGGGCCGAACGGCGAGATCATCCAGCTCGACGACATCGGCACACTCGAGACCAAGGACGCGACCCGCATGCGCGTCAAGGCCTACGTCACCCTCGCGATGTTCGGCACGCTCAAGTGCGCCATGACCACCGGAATCCGCCCCGCGTAAGCCAAGCGCACGGGTCGAAGCAGAGACAGGAGCGACACCATGGCCGAGATCGACGACGACCAGCTCGACACCCTGAACGCGCACGCCGCAGCCGCCGCCAGCGCAGCGGCCGCGGCCGAAGCAGCGGCGGAGCAGCTCGCGCAAGGCGTCGCGAAGTACCGCGCCGCCATCGCCAGCCACAACCCCGACATCCCAGCCGAAGCCATCACCGGCGACACGTTCGACGCGGTCGACGCGTCGGCGGCCCTCGCGCGAACGATCGCCGACGCCGCGGTCGCAGCACACACGCCAGCGAACACACCGGCCCCGACGCCACCGGCCGCACCCGCCGTACCCGCCGGCGGCGCAGCCACACGCGACGACCCAGCCGACACATCGGCGATGAGCGCACACGCCAAGATCCAATACGGCCTCGAACACCGCCAGCGCATCACCGGCAAGTAGGCACGTGCCGCCGATCGACGACCTGCCGAAGAAACTCCGCAACCGCGACTCAGCGCGCAGGCGCCGCTACGACGAGAACCTGCAATTCTATCGCGGCGCCCAATGGAACCTCACACCCACCCAAGCGACGCTCAACCGCCGCGGCCGGCGCCAGCAGACGTACAACTACGTACGCACGTTCATCACCAAGAGCGCGAGCTACACCATGAACGGCATGCACTCGGTCGTCGACGAGCAAGACCAGACGCCGCACGCAATAAACGCCGCAAACGCAGCAATGACAGCATTACGACAGGTCGCGGACCAGAACGGACTCCCCGCACTCGACTTCGATACTGAACTCGATTGCTCCGTCCTCGGCGACGCCGCATACAAGGTCACCTGGGACACCACCGCCGGACGCGTACGCGTCACGGCGCCGGACATCACCGGCGTACACGCATGGCGCAGACCCGACGACACAGCCGAAATCTGGCGCGTCGCACAGCGATACACGCTGCCAGCCGACGACGCCGCCACCCTCTACGACATCACGTCGACGCGACGCGAACCCGAGATCATCGAGGAGTGGACAACCGACGCATTCCGCCTCTGGGTCGACGGCACACTCACGACCGACGCACCCAACCCGTACGGCTTCATCCCCTACATCATCTACCCGAACATCCGAGAGCCGAAGGACACCTGGGGCACATCCGACATCCCCGCATTGCGCGAGGCGGCACAGGAACTGAACCGCGTCATGACCCAGCTGTCGCTCATCGCAGAGCTCAGCGGCGCACCGATCACCGTGCTAGAAGGCATCACCGAATCCACCGACATCGGCATCACACCCGGCGCAGTCTGGGAGCTGCCACCCGCATCCAAGGCCTACCTCCTCGACCTCCTGTCAGGCGGCGGCGCACGCGTCGTCCTCGACTACGCGCAGCTCGTGCGCAGCACACTCCACGACCTGGGCGAATCACCACGCTCGGCATTCGGAGACAACACCCGCGGCCTATCCGGCGTCGCCCTCAACGTCGAGCTCGACCCACTGGTCAAGAAAACACAGCGAAAGCGCATCATACGCGAACGCGCATTCCGCGAACGCGACGCCATGATCCTCGCCCTCCTCGGCAAATACGCGCAGCTCGACGCGGCAGCCGCAGCGCACCCAACACGCATCGACTGGGGCGACGTACTCCCGAACGACCGCAGCCGCGAGATCGCCGACACAGCAGTCCTCGTGAACACCGGCGCCTGGACCCGCAAGCGCGCGTCCGCCGCCTTCGACGTCGACGACCCACAAGCGGAATTCGCCGCCTGGCTCGAAGAAGCCGAGAGCATGGCAGGCATCCAGCCACGCAACACACCCACAGCCGCCAAACCGCCGGCGGCGCACCTCACCTAACGACGGCGCCCCGCGGACCGGCTAACCCCGTTCGTAGCACGCGCCAAGGCGCGCGCTACATCACTCGGCTCGTGAAGCTCTAACCTGCTAACACCGCCCCCACCCAGCCGCGCGCCGCGAGACAGCGCGGAGCCACCAGGCACCCACAGGGCGCGCGGTCGCGCCCAACGCCCGCTCCCATCCTTCAGCTCGAGGCAGCGCCGCGCGCACGGCGCCCCCCCTAACCACGCACCTCCAGCGCACGCACGATTCAGGGGGAGCGGCCGCGGGCACTCTGCGTGGGGGCTACATTCCGCGCGCCCGACGCGCCAGGCCGTCGGAACGAATAGAATCGGCGCAGCATGGAATCGTCCCCGCCAACGCGAACCCCACGTCCGCCCACGCTGCGCCCCTACCAGCTCGCGCCCATCAAGGCCATCATCGAGAGCATCCGCACCCGAGCCGGGCGAACATTCGTGGTCGAGATCGCCCGCCAGGGCGGCAAGAACGAGATGCAATCACGCCTGGAAGCACTCCTCCTCACGGCACACCGCCACAACGGCGGCGCCATCGTCAAGACCGCACCAACCCTCGAACCACAACTCCGCACATCCTTCCACCGCCTCGCCGACTACCTCACCGCGGACGGCATCCCACACCACTCAGCCTGGCCACAACTGTCCGTCGGCCGAGCACTGATCGACATGCGCAGCGCAGAACCATCGGCCAACGTCGCCGGCGCCACCGCATCACTCCTCCTCGAGGTCGACGAAGCCCAGGACGTGACCACCGACACCTACCAACGCCGCTTCCGGCCGATGGCCTCCACAACCAACGCCACAACCCTACTCTGCGGCACAGCATGGCAAGACGACGACCTGCTACAAACCACGATCGCCGCCAACCGCGACGCGGAACACACAGACGGAATCCGCCGCAATTTCCTGTACAACGCCCGCGAGGTAAGCCTGTACAACGAACAATACGCAGCATTCGTCGCCGGGGAACGGGCACGCCTAGGCCCAGACCATCCACTGGTCACAACGGAATACGACCTCATACCACTCGCCGGCGAGGGCCGTCTCTTCACCGGCGCACAACTCGCACAGCTCCAGGGACCACACACCGCACTCACCAGCCCGGTCATCGGCGATCGCTACATCGCCGGACTGGACCTCGGCGGCGAGGACACCGGCGCCACGCGTCGCAACGACCGCACGGTCCTCACCATCGCACGCCTGGCGGCGCCAGACGCCGCCCAACGGGCAGCCGGCATCACACCAGCGGAAGTCGTGCACCACCACGCCACCCGCGGCCAGAAGCACGCCGAAGCCATACCCCAGCTCGCAGCGATCGCGCAGCTGTGGAACATCGGCGCGCTCACAGTCGACGCCACAGGCATCGGCGAGGCGACCGCCGGCATGCTCCGCGCCTCATTACCACGCTGCGCAATCGAAGCCTTCAAATTCACCCAGGCATCAAAGAGCGCACTGGCCTTCGAGCTCATCGCCGCCGTCAACACAGGCGCAATCCGCCTCTACGCCAGCGACGCGTCCAACGAGTGGCGCACCTGCAAGCACGAACTCGAACAGGCCCGAAAAGAAACACGGCCCAACAAGACCCTCAACATGTACGTCCCAGAGAACATCGGCAACGACGACTACCTGATATCTCTCGCACTCACCGCACACACCGCAGCAATTAACCCACCAAGGCGCGCCATCGGACACTAAGAACACGGGCCTCACCGGTGCGCGTGTTCTTCGCACAACCGCCATCGCCAAGGGGCGCCATGTAGCACCGCGTCGTTGAGCGGCGGCACTACAGGCGCAGAGCGGCACAACCACGCACCAGCCAACGCCACTCACCTCGGGGAACCGGAACGGCGTAGAGCTAAATAATCCGCCACCGGCGGAACCCCGCCGTCCCACTCCTTCCCCCACCCCCCGTCCGCGCGGTCGAACCCGCGCTGCGCCGCACCCACGGCGCCCCCAGCCCTTCGCGGGCGGCGCGTCAGACCCGCGCGGACAAGCCGCGCGGGTCGGCGGAAAGCGCCCCCGCGGGCGCCCGTCTGCCCATTGTCGCACCGGGTCAGCCGCGACCCATGCGCCGCGCGGGGCGCCGCAGGGGCCCCGGCCTCACGGCAAGGTGTCAAGCGGCCCAAAAACTTACGGGCGGTCAAGCCCGCCCTTGCTTCGCAAACTTTTTGGTCTATTCGCTTGACACCTTGCCGCGCCCGGCGCACCAACGGGCTGTCGTGCGGCGGCGGGGGGCACGCCCTCTTTCTTCCGCTTCGCGGGCCCGGCCAGGCGGCCGTCACTCCGAGGAGAACACCAGTGCAGACCCCAAAGACCCACTACTACTACCCGGGCAACATCGGCCACGGCAAGCGCACCACGTGCGGCATCACGCACTCGGCGGAGCGGGAGCGCCCTGGCCGGCCGTACGAGCAGCCCACGTGCCGGCGCTGCCGCCACATCGAGCACGCATGGGAAATCCGCGAAATGCTCCGCGACCTAGGCCCGGCAAAGTGACCCGCGCGGCCGCCATCCGCCACCTCGCAATCCCGGGCGGCGGCCGCCCGGGCATCGGTCAGAGCCGGTGCGGAGCACCATTGAGAATCGAGGCACACGCATATAGCACAACACCACACGCGCCCATATGCGACGCATGCGCAATCCACCTACACCGCGCCAGGCACGCGCGCTAAGACCAGGAGAACACCAAGTGGCATTCGAACCGTTCAGCATTGACATCAGCCTCGATCCCAACGGCGAGCCCACGTCCATCATGGTGCACGTCCGCGCCGAGACATCGGACAAATGGGCGCAGAACCTACGCGCCGCAGGCGAAATCAATCCCGCCGTCGGCCGCGCCCTGGCCGCACTCGGCGGCGTCGGCGCCACAATCTCGGAGCGCATCGCAGCCAACGACCGAGCCGTCGCGCACGAGCGGCACACCGCCGCCCAGGCACAACGACAGCAACCCACGCCCATCACCACCGCGAAGCCGGCCCCGACCCAGGAGGAGCCCGTGCCCACATGCCCCACGCACGGGACATCGAAATGGTCGAAGTTCAACGGCGGCCTCTATTGCCCCAAGAAGCAGGGAGACGCCTACTGCGGTTGGAAGCACGACTGCTCCGCCGCATGCACACACGCAGCCGCGGCGTAACAACCTCGCAGGAGCAAGACCACCAGACACAGCGGATAGGCCCGGGCGGAACCACCGACCCGGGCCTATCCACGCTCAACACCAACCCACGGTACGCCAGGAGAACACAAAGCGCCGTGCGTCGCAGCCGATCATACGAGAACGCACCAACGACCGGCCAGCTCGCAGACTCGCACGGTTACCCCCAGTCTCCGGAGCTGGAAGCACAGGTTCGAGTCCTGTCGGGGGTACCAAGCAGCGGCCGGCCGCGCGGCCGGCGCCGGCTATCGACGGAGAACCGCCGCACGCCCTCCCTGCGCCGCGCCTCGCGTTGGTTTAGCAACCGGCGCCGGCCGTCGGCCCGGCCGCTGTAAACATCGGCAGGCGCCCCCGTTGACATTAGACCCGCGACAGCATTAAGCTCCGCTCGCTAAACCAACCCGAACGGCGCGAGCGAGAGGAGCCGAACCCCTTGTCACCCCAGATCAACCACAGCCGCGGACACGGCTAGACACCGTGCCCCCACGGCAACTCGCATTCTGGCCGGAGCAGCTCGCGCCGCAGCCAGCCGCCGCCACCTCACAGACCGTCGAGGCAACGGAAGTGTTCCTCCGAGCACGCGACATCAAGAACTCAACACGCGAGCATTACCGCGAGACATTCCGCCGCCTGGCCGCATTCTCGCCGGCGCTGCCAGCAACCGCACTCGACCTCGAGGTATTCCTGGCGGCGCAGCACGTCGCGCCACACACCCGCGACGGCTATTACCGCGACCTACACGCCTTCTACGCCTGGGCAGCCCGCCGCTTGCACGTGCCGGACGCCGCCCAAGACCTGACGCGAACACGCCTGGCACGGCCGCTGCCAAAGGTCCTCACACGCACCGAAGTAGTGGCATTACTGAGACGCACCACCGACAGACGCGACCGCGCAATTATCGCATTCGCACTCGACACCGGGGCGCGATTGCACGAACTCGCAGGCGTACGGCGCTCAGACATCGACATCACCGCCGACCTCGACAAGGACCCGCACCACGAAGTGCGACTACGCGGATCACACCACACACCGGACGACTGGCGCAGCAAGACCGGGCCGCGAATCGTGCCACTGAGCCAACCAGCCGCCGCATTACTCACAGGGATAGGCGACGGCGACCACCTATGGATCTCACGCGCCCGGCGCACCGCCGGCCAACCACTCACAAACACAGGCATACAAACAATCATCAAACGCGCCACACACGCAGCACTCGGCCGGCCAATCGGGCCGCACACATTACGCCACACATTCGCCACGCTCTACCTACGCGCAGGGGGCGACCTCGAAAGCCTACGCCGCATCCTGGGACACAGCGACGTAGCGACGACACTGATCTACCTACACCTAGTCACAGCCGACCTCGCCGAAAAGCACGCGCGATTCACCCCACTCGCCAACTGGGAACGAGAGGAGGTGAACAAATGACGCGACGAGAATCCGCGCGCCGCGCGAACGAAGCGCTCCGCGCCAACATGAAACGGCGGAAACCGGGCGACACCAGGAAGACACCCGGCGAAGCGGCGGCGACCAAAGCGCCGACCAGCGGCAAGGAGAAGAACGCGAAAGGAGGAACGAAGAACTAAGACCAAGGGAACGGCCCGCGTCCGCGCGGGCCGGCGACGCGGCCACGAGAAGGCGACCGCCGCGCCGAACCGCGCGGACGCACACAACGAGGTACCACGATGAGCATCGAAGCATCCCGGCAAGTCTGGCGGGCAAGAGGCCTCACCCGCACAACCAAAATGGTCCTGCTCAAGCTCGCCGACCACGCAGACCCCTCAGGAGCGAACGCCTATCCATCCGTCGCGCGAATCGCGGCGGAATGCGCCACAAGCACCCGCACGGTACAGCGCGCGCTTCGCGAGCTCGTCGACAACGGCTACGCCCGGATCACCGCACGCGAAGACGCCCGGACACACAAACCACGCACCTACCAGATCACCACCGACGCGCAAACGTCACCCGCGACACCAACGCCCAGGAAGGGCGACAACACCACCACCCCCCGGGCGACACCAGCGACACCCAGATCCGTACAGATCAACCACCAAGACAACCACCAAGACGACGACGCGAGAGAACAGGAACGGAGAACCTGGGAAGCGCACGAGGCGACGTTCGGCGCTCCGCCAGGGAAGCGGGACGCCGACGAGCTCGCGGAATACACGCGCACCCACGGCGCCGACGCGGTGGTCGCCGCCTACAAACGAGCCGCCATTTACGGCGCCGAAGGCTGGCCATACATCCGGGCGATCCTCAACAACACCACACGCGAACGGCGGAGCGAAGCCAAGAAAGCGACACGCTCATACTTCACCGGGACATACGGCGCACGCCTCGCCGCCATCGACGCCGCCCATGACCTCACCGAACCATGCGCGCATTGCGGACAAGAGACCGCGACGCAGGAAAGCATCGCATGGCCAGACGGCATGTGGTGCCGGACATGCGCCACACGAGCCGCACAGGCGGAACTCAAGCAACTGAAGCGCGACGCGGAACGCGCACGAGCGACAGAACACGAGAAGGCAGAACGCTGGATCACCGACCAACTCGGGATCCCACCCGCAGAGGGAGCAGCATGAAGACCGCAGCGCGCAACTGGCTCCAACGACTCACGACCCGGACAACCACCGCCGACGAAGAACAGGACACCCGCCGGCGACGCCTCACCGCGATCGCGCGCACCCTCACCGCGCCGCCGCCACCCGACATCAAAAAACAAACCCTCATCACCGCGGCGCAACGCTACGCGCGACAGACAAACCACGCATTGAGCACGACCCTGGCGAAATTAACCATCGACGCCCTCGACGCCGAACACCTCACACAAAAGCAAAAGGCAGACCGAGACGTATAGAATGCGCCATGCTCGGAATCCTGAGACGCAGAGACCCAAACGCGACGGAGCTACTGGCCTACGCGATGAGCCGGCGCGACTACCGCGCGGCAGCCGTCCTGCTATGCGCCGGCGCCCTGGAAACGGTGAGCGACATCAACGCCACACAGGCGCAGCCAGACAAAGACAACACAGCCGCCCTGGCCCTCCAGAGAATCCGCACATAGACCGGAGCCGAGCGGATGCCCAAACGACAACGCGGAGCGCAGCCAGGCAACAGCAACGCCAGGCGCCACGGCTACTACAGCTCGGCCCTCAGCCCAGCCATGCGCAACGCCTACCGGCGAGCGAAGGATCTGGACGACACCGGCCTAAGACTGGAGATCCGCCTGGCCCGCGCGCGGATCCACGAACTCCTCGCCATCGAGCCAGAGAACACCGACATCCTGGAAAAGATGCTAGGCACCATGACCCGCATGATCGCCGTGAACTTCAAACTCACCCACAACGAAGAACGCGAATTCGGAACAGCAATGCAGGAACTCCTGGCCGAACTCATGCCAACGGAAAGGATCAGCAGATGACAACGCTACCATTACAGGTGTTCTACGCCCTGGCTGCACTCGCCGCCGTCGCCCTCATCGGCACAATCACACTCAGCGCCGTTGGAGCGACGCAACCCGACGTACTGCAGTGGACCGTGGTATCGATCGTCGCGGCAGCCACAGGCGGCGGCCTCGTGCAGGGCGCGCATACGACATCGACGAAGCGCGCGGCTGAGATCTCCGCCGCATACCAGGGCGACGACACGAAACGTGTGGTCTGAACCCCTCACCACCACGATCAGCGCCATCCCGACCGACGACGAGAACACCGCCGCCTACGACGCACTCGTCTACGACGGCGACCTCAACCCCATCGCAACCGTCCGCTGCGAGTGCAACACCACCGCCCGCACCGGCTTCTTCGGCGAGATGCGCATCATCAAACCCGGTGGCGGCCCCAAGCAGACGCACCGCGCCCTCATCCTCCTCACGAGAGCCAGCCTGATCCACGCCGCCACCCTCGGCGTCCAGAAGGTGACGACCCGCACATCCCGCCACACGCTCGCCTTCACGCTCCGCGCATCCGCCCAACACGGCATCCCGATCGCCACAAACACGCCCGGCGAATTCCACCTCGTGCACGGCGAGCTGGCGCCGATCCAGACACACCTCCTAGAGCACAGCGATGCCCACGGCCACCTGGCGTAGCTACAAGCAGGTCAGCATCGAC
>JADMIG010000044.1 GCA_015478725.1 Chloroflexota bacterium
ACGTCGACACCTCGACCGCGACCGGGCGGATGCTCCTCACGATGCTCGCCGCGGTCGACGAGATGACCGCCGACCTCGCCTCGGAGCACGCCCGCGATGCGGTCGCCGTCCGGCGCGCCCGGGGCGACCGGATCGGCCATCCGTTCTACGGCGAGCGCCCCGGCGAGGATGTCGGCGCCGTCGTCGCCGCGTACAAAGACGCCGGCTCGATCATGGGCGCCGCGCGGCTCCTCAACGGACGCGGGCTCCCGACCCGGATGGGCGGTCCATGGTCCACCGTGAGCGTTCGGGCGATCCTCATCCGTCTCGGGGCGATGGAGCATCGGACCCGGCCCGGCGCGAAGGCGCGCGCGCCGTTCGTCCTGTACGGCCTGCTGCGCTGCCACTGTGGCCATGTCCTCACCGGCTCGCGATACCGCAATGGCTCGGACAGCGCCTACTGCGCGTACAAGTGTCACGTGGCCCGGACCGTCCCCGGCCACGGTCCGGGATCGGTCCCGGAGCAGCGCATCCTGCCGTGGGTCCGCGACGAGGTCGGCCGCCTCCGTGCTCCCGCGGTGGTGACGGTCGCCGCCGCCAACGCCGCCCAACGGGACGCTCTCGCCGGTCGCCTCGAACGGGCCCACGAGCTCTACATCGGCGGCGCGATCAGCCACGAACGACACGCCGCGGAGGCCGCCGCCGTGAGCGCCGAGCTCGACCGCCTCGGCGATGCCGAGGTGGTCGCCGCCGTGCCGACGATCGACTGGACGTGGACGCCCGAGAAGCTCAACGCGGTCCTCCGGGCGATCGTCGAGCGGGTCGAGCTTGGGCCCGACCTCCGCCCCGTGAAGGCCATCTGGACCGTCCCGGAGTGGCGGGCATGACCGCGACGACGCTCGCGTGGGGGTGCGCGGCGGGGTCGAGTGGCGGTCCGGTCGGGCCGGTGGGAGACGGGCCTGGGCAAGGTGGCCGACGGTGAGCCGGGCATATCCGCTCGCGCGCTTCGACCCACCGGAGGCTGCCGCGGGTTTCGGCGGGGCGAGCTGGTTCCGCGTCTTCCGCTGTCCTGCCTGCCGGACGGTCCTCGGCCGCCAGCGGATCGGCGTCGTATACGGCCGCGATGCGAGTGGATACGGCGTCCAGGCGGCCGGCCACACGATCGAGCGCGTCGAGCTCGCGCGGGGGCTGATCGCGCTCGAACCCACCGAGGATGGCCTGCTCCGGTTCGGGCTCTCCAGGCGCGCCTATCTGGAGGCGCCGAGCCCGCCCGGGACGCAGCGTCGGTCCGCCCTCCGACGGGCTACGCCGGTGCTGCCGAGTGTGGAGACCGTGGACGAGTTCAACATCACCCGGCGCGGCGACCCCTACCACGTCCCGCGCCACGATCCCCGCCGGGCGAGGACGTCCGAGTCCGACTTCGTGCTGGCCCTCAGCGGGGCGCAGGCCATCCTCCCGTTCGTCGTGACCTGCCCGAGCCCAGCGTGTCGGCCCGAGCGGCGCCACTGGCTGGTGGCCGGCTTGCCGTCCGCGGCCGAACTTGCGGTCACGACGCCACACAGCTAGGATGACTGACGGAGCTGGGGAAGAATCTCCAGTTGCGCATCCCCGCACCGGGCGTACATCCGGGATCGGGCCAGGTCTTCCGGTGAGCCGGAGAGACAGAAGCCGTCGTACCGCAAGGCCCGACGGTCCGAGGTCTCTTTGGCATGCTTGGCCACAATCGGCGCGATCGCGCCGCATCCTCCGGCCGCAGCGTCGCCCATCCCCTCCGTGCCCGCTCTCTGAGTTCGTTCACGCCCGCGCAACAGCGGCTGCTGCGCGCGTTGCTCGAGGCCGACCGGCCACGCCCTGAGCGAGGCGCCGGGGGCGATCCGTCCCGGGTGACACCGTGAACGCGGACGAGCTCGCGTTCGTGCGGTCGTACGACGGGCCTCGCGACGAACGCTACTTCGCCGGGCTCGCACGGCTGGCGACCGTCGCGGGGCGTGCTGAGCATGCCCGGCCTGGGCTCCACGGGCCCACCGCTGCCGCGGATCGTCGTCCCACGCCGCGACCGACGCTGGACCAGCGCGACAACGCCGCCGCCGCCGGACTCGTGCTGGCGCGCGCCGCCGACGTGCGACCCGCGTCGGTCTCGTGGGCGTGGCAGGGTCGCCTACCGCTCGGCTCGCTCACCCTGCTGGTGGGCCAACCCGGGCTCGGCAAGACGATGCTGGCCTGCGAGGTCGCCGCGCGCGCCAGCCGGGGGCAGCTCGACGGGGATCTCGCCGGCCCCTGCGACGCGCTGTACCTCTCGGCCGAGGACTCGCCCGCGCATACGCTCGTGCCGCGCCTGATGGCGGCCGGGGCCGGCCTCGAACGGATCCACTTCCTGACCATCCGCGACGACGCCGGCGAGCGCGGCCTGACGCTGCCCGACGACGTCGACCGGCTCGCCGAGGCGATCCGCCGCACGCGGGCCCGGCTCGTCATCGTCGATCCCGTCATGGCGCACCTCGCCACCCGCCTCGACGTGCACCGCGACCATTCCATCCGCCGCGCGCTGGCACCCTTGGCGCGTCTGGCCGACGAGCTCGGTGTGGCCGTCCTCGCGGTGGCTCATCTCAACAAGGCCGCGGGCTCGGACCTGTTCGCTCGGGTCGGCGGCTCGATCGGCCTGACCGCCGCGGCGCGCAGCGTGCTCGTGCTGGGCGCCGATCCCGAGGCCGACGAGGGCGGATCGGAGCGCATTCTGGCCCACGGCAAGAGCAACCTCTCGCCGCTCGCCGCGGCGCTCCGGTTCCGGGTCGAGGGCCGCACGGCGGAGACACCGGACGGCCCGATCGCCACGGCCGGCCTCGTCTGGGCCGGGGAGGCGCCGAGCATCGGGGTCGCCGACCTGCTCGCCGCGACCGGCGAGCAGGCGGCCGATGGCGGCTCGTCGCGGAGCGAGGCCACGGCGTTCCTGCGCCAGCTCATTGGCGACGGGTCGATGCCCGCGCGGGACGCCCGCCGTGCCGCGCGGAACGCCGGCATCGCGGATCGGACGCTCGACCGGGCCAAGCGAGCCCTCGGGGTGATCGCCCGCCACGAGGGCCAACCCGGGCAGGCCGGCCAGGGTTGGACCTGGGCATTGCCTCCCAAGGACGCCAGCGCTGCCCGAAGGACGCCAACTCCGAGACGTGGCGTCCTTCGGGAGAATGTGGCGCTCTTCGGGGACCGGGACCGGGACCGGGACCGGGACGATGCGCATGTGCTGGCTCGCCGCGAGGATGACGACCCACAGGCGAGCCCGTGGCTCGCGGCCACCGTGCCCACCCCGTCGAGCGATGAGGAGGCGACGTGGACGGCATGACGCTGCTCCGCGGGGCACGCCGGGTTGGCCTCGCCGTGGCGCAAGACGGGGACCATCTCGTGGTCCGCGGGCCGCGCCGCCTGGAGCGCGAGGCCCAGCGACTGCTCGCCCACAAGGCCCAGGTCCTCCGGGCGCTCCGGATCGAGCGGTCGGAGGTCGCCTGGCGGGTCGAGGCGATGCGGGCGAGGGCACCCGAGCACGGACCCATCCCACTCCTCCTCGCCCAGCCTGATGCCGTTCGCGGCCCCGGTTGCTGCTGCTCGTGTGGCGATCGCCTGGAGCGCGACGACCGCTACCGCTGTCGGCCCTGCGTCGAGGCCGCGATCCACGTCCTGGAGACGCTCCCGTGAGCGGCCCCGAGCCTCGCGCCTGCGTCGTCTGCGGCGAGCCGATCCGCTGGGGCCGGCGCGACCGACTGACCTGCTCGTCCGCGTGCCGCCAGCGCCGCTCCCGCGCCGGACGCCGCGTCGGACACGGCTGGGGTGGTCCAACCGACCGCCGGGCGCGTCGTCAGCGCGCAGCGGCCAAGGAAGCCGTGACCGGTCGGCAGCGAGGGAGGAGCGGCGCATGAACCGGCCCGCGACCGACCTCGGCCACCCCCTCCGCGTCGCCCTCTACGCGCGGGTCTCGACGCGCGACAAGGACCAGGACCCCGAGCTCCAGCTCGATGCCCTGCGGGAGTACGTCCGGACGCGCGATTGGGACACGGTCGAGTACGTCGACACCGCGGCGGCCGGTGATCTCGCCCATCGCACGGCCTGGGCACGGCTCCTCGCGGACGTCGCGATGCGTCGGGTCGATCGGGTCATGGTCTGGAAGCTCGACCGGGCCTTCCGCTCGACCCTCCACGCGCTCTCGACCCTGCGCGACTTCGAGCACGCCGGGGTCGGCTTCTCGGCCCTCACCCAGCCCGAGCTCGACACGACGAGCGCGACCGGCCGGCTCGTCTTCACGATCCTTGCCGCCGTCGCCGAGATGGAGCGCGAACTGATCGCCGATCGAGTGCGCGAGGGAATGCGTCATGCGGCTCGCCAGGGCAAGCGGATCGGTCGACCACCGGTGACGGCCCGGCCCGGCTTTGCCGGTCGCTGGACCCGTTTCCAGGCCGACCTTGCCGCAGGCCGCCTCTCTCGTCGTCGAGCGGCTCGACGACTTGGAATCGGCACCGCCACCCTCGCCCGGTTGCTGGCGGCCGATCCCGACCCCGAGCGGACGACTCGCGCCTGACGCGCCGGGCACCCTTCCGGACTTTGACACTGGCCGGACTTTGACACTGGCCGGACTTTGACACTGGCCGGACTTTGACACTGGCCGGACTTTGCCGGACTTTGACACTGGCCGGACATCGGAGGAAGCCTCGGTTCGTTGACTGGGGCTGCACGAAGTTGCCGTCGAGAGTGACCTGCTGTACGGTCTGCTGATCATGGATACCGACGCACTCGTCCTACAGGCGCTCGCGGATGGCGCGGCCTCGGCCGCCGCGATCGCGGCAGCCACTGGTCTTGGCGAGCGCCGCTGCTATCGCTCGCTCGATCGCCAGAAGGTCCTCGGGAGGGTCTGGAGCCCCGTCTACGGCAGCTACCAGCTGACTCGCTCCGGGCGCGACCTCGTGGCTGACCTCGCCACGCCGAGGCGGGAGGCCGCGATCGTGGCGACCACGCGACCGGCTAGAACGTTCAGCGACAAGCTGTGGTGGACGCTGCCCGACGGTACGAAAGTCCCCGATGATGGCCTGTCCCATGTCATCGGCCCGCGGCCACTGGTCGAGCCGGGGTCGATGGTCGCGACCGAGAGGACGAACACGCCGCTGGTCGCGTCGGCCGGGCGGCCGCAGGTCGAGCCGACCAAGCCGGTCGGGCAGCCCTCCGCGCCCCGCTCATCGACGGCTCCATGGCCCGCGCCCATGGGCGACGCGACGTCGGACAACCGCCGGCTCTTCGGCCGCACTGCCCATGACGACGGCGAGATGACGATGGCGGCGGAGGCCGGCACGATCGGCAGGGGCACGGTCGCGGCGTGGGCGCTCGTCATCGGCGGCGTCGGCGCGGCCCACTGGAAGGGCCAGGCCGTCGTCGAGGCCGTCGTCGCGGCCGCCGAGAAGGGCCAGGCGGTCCTCGCCGCTCTCGGGGCGGCGAGGACCGCGACGAGCGAGGCACCACGTGAGAAGGGGTTCCAGCCGGCCCCCGGCATGGCCTCGACGGCCGAGATGGGCTATGGATCCGACCTCATGGGCTACAGATCCGGCATGGGCTGGTAGGCGCGATCGGCTCGCGGCCGTGGTCGTGACGATCCTCGATGCAGCCCCCGGGGAAGACGGCACATCGCCCGCAGCCTCCCGGCAGGCCAGCCGCTCGTGTCCAGGCCGGCCCAAAAGGGCAGCCCTGCCTCAGGCCCGCATTCGTGCGGCGGACGGTCCCCACCCGGGCCGGCCCGAAAAGAGGTGGTATCCAGCGGCCATGCGATGCCGAGCGCGATGATGAGCACGCCGGCTTATGGCGCGAGCGAGAGTGACCATCCGGAGGAGCGCGAACCCAACGAACCCGAGGGACACCCAGAGCAGGATAAACACCCCGGGGAACCCGACGAGGAACCTGATCCCCCGAGCGACCGGCGCGGCGGCTGTTCGGACCTCGCCGGTATCCCACGACATACCCCGCGAACACCGGTATGACCGGCAGGACCCAACGGCGTGACGCACGAGACCAGACCGCCGAGGAAGACGACGGCAAGGCTCACGGAGCGCCACTCGGCCCGGGTGCCCCGAGGAGCTGCTCCGCGAGGGTGCGCCGCGGGTCCGTGGGGGCGAGATCGAGGAACCGCAGGACATCGGCGCGGGCGGCCGCGGTCAGCGAACCGGCGAGCTGGTAACGAGCGATCGCACGGAACAGGTACGCGTCGGGCAGGTTCGGGGCGATCGCGACGGCTCGATCGAGGAGCGGGAGGGCACCGTCGGGTCGGCCGGCACCGAGCAGGAGGGAACTCATCCCGACCAGCGCGCCGACATCGTCGGGCTCGATCTTGAGGGCACGGCCGTAGGCGTCGGCCGCGTCGCCGGCGCGACCGGCTCCAGCATACGCATCGCCGAGCGCCACGAGCGCGCCGACATCGGTCGGATCGGCGGTCACCCGCGCCTGGAGGTCCCCGATCGCCGGCGCCGCCTGGATCGTCGCCTGGCCGCCGGTGATCTGACCGCCGATCGAGCGCGGCCCGGTGGCGATGGCCAGCGGAACCGCGACGGCCGCGATGACGATCGCCATCGCGACCCCCAACACGAGCGGACGAGGTCGGTCGGCGCGGACCCGGTCGTCGCGCTCGGCCGGAGCCCGCCGCCTGCGCCGGCGGGCTCGCCCGACGACCACCGCCGTGCCGCCGATGAGCAGCAGACCCGGTGCCGCCCAGAGGAGCACATTCGGGCCGGAAGCGTCCGGGGCGAGAAGAATCCATTGCCCGTATCGCTCGATGAAGAACGCGCGGACGTCGGCATCGGTCGCTCCGGCCGCCACCTTCTGGACCACGACACTCCGCATCTCGCCGGCGAGCGCGGCCGGCGAGTCGGCGATTGATAGGCCCTGGCAGACTGGGCAGCGCAGCCCGGCTTCGAGCCCACTAGCTCGCTCGGCGGGGCTCGGCGGCCGCAGATCGAGGGCCGCCAGGAGTGCCGCGACGACGACGAGAAAAACGGCGCCGAGCAACAGTGCGTCGGCCGATCCGCGGAGTGCAAGGCGCCGCACGCTCACCGGAGCACCGCGCCGATCTGGCGCTCGAGGGAGGTGGCGTCGAGCGGCCCGATCTGCTTGTCGCGGATCGTCCCGTCGGCGGCGATGAAGTATGTCTCGGGGATCCCGTACACGCCGTAATCGAGCGCCGTCCGACCGTCCGGATCGAGGAGAGACGGATAGGCGATCCCGTAGCGGTCGACGAACGCCTGTGCGCTCGCGGCGCTGTCCTCGTAGACGACGCCGAGGAAGGCGACGTCGAGTGTCGCGTAGCGCTCCTGCGCGGCCCGCAGCAGCGGTGCCTCATCACGGCAGGGGATGCACCATGATGCCCAGAAGTTCAGAACGACCGGACGCCCGCGGAGGTCCGCGAGGTCGATCGTCGTGCCACCGAGCGAGACGAGCCGAAACTCCGGGGCGACGCGACCGACGAGCGGCGATTCGATCCGTCCTGGGTCACGGGCGAAACCGACCGCGACAAGCGCCATGACTCCGACGACCGCCACGCCGACGACCAGCGACGCGAGGAGTCGCGAGCGCGAGGACCGGATCGCCGCCGCGCTCACGTCGTCGCCCCAGCCGCCACGGCCTCCGGGTCGGGGGCGGTCGCGCGGGTCGATCGCGCGGTCAGCCGAGGCGCCAGCGCAGCGAGACCGCCGGTCGCGACGAGGAGCCCTCCCACCCACAGCCAGCTCATGAATGGCTGGATCGTCAAACGGAGGGAGGCCGTGCCGGCGAGCGGGTCGACATCGAGCAAGACGAGGTAGACGTCGGTGGTCAGGCCCGGGACGATCGCCGGGGTGGCGATCGTCTGCGCGGAGTTCGGAAAAAGGCTCAGGTCAGAGGTGACCAGCTGATCGAGGCCAGGCCCCCCGACGTGCACGGCTGCCCGGACGATCGAACGGTCCGGGCGAACCTCGCTCGAGATCCTGGCCAGCTCGACGTGGTACGCGCCGAGGTCGAGCGTCTGGCCGTCGCGGAGGGTCGCCGTGGCGTCCTGTCGCCCGGCCGCGGCGGCGACGATGACGAGCGCGACGAGGGCGATACCAGCGTGGCTCAGCAACGCCCCGACTCGCCGGGGTGGCCAGCTGAACCATGTCGCGGGGTTCGTCCGGACGCCCCGCGGCGGTCGACGGCGGCGCGCGAGGTCGACCAGATAGCTCGTCGACTGGACGAGCGCGAACCCACCGATCGCGACCCCGAGGATGAGTTCGGGCGGGCCACCGACGAGGAGATCGCCGATCGCGAGGCCGACCCCCGTGATCGCGCCCGGCACGAGGCGCCGGCGCGCCGCTGGCGTCCAGGAGCCCCACGGCAGCGACGGCCCGATGCCGGCGAGAACGAGCAGGCCGAGCGCGATCGGCCCGATGACCCGCTCGAAGTACGGCGCCCCGACGCTGACCTGCCGACCGGTCGCCGCCTCGACGAAGAGCGGAAACAGGGTTCCCACGAGGACGGTCATGGCGATCGCGACGAGCAGCAGGTTGTTCACGAGAAAGGCGACCCCGCGCGCGCCGAGCGCGCCGCCGGGCGGCCCGCCCGGAAGGCGCCAGACCGCGAGCAGGACCGACCCCGTCACGGCGCCGCCGACGAGGGCGAGGAAGAGCGGCCCGATCGGTGTATTCGTGAAGCTGTGGACCGAGGAGAGGATGCCGCTTCGGGTGATGAGCGTCGCCACGAGGGTGAGCGAGAATGAGGCGACGACGAGGGCCACGTTCCAGGCGGCGAGCGAGCCGCGCCGCGCCTGCACCATCGCCGAGTGGAGGAACGCCGTCGCGGTCAACCACGGCAGGAGCGCGACATTCTCCACCGGATCCCAGGCCCAGTAACCACCCCAGCCGAGCACCGCATACGACCACCAGGCCCCGAGCACGAGCCCCATGCTCAACGCGACCCAGGCGCCGAGCGTCCAGCGGCGCGTCGCGGCCAGCCACGGCCGATCGAGCTCACCCCGAACGAGCGCCGAGATCGTCAGCGCGAACGGGATCGCCAGACCGACGAGGCCGAGATAGAGGAGCGGCGGATGGACGACCATGAGCGGGTTGTTCTGAAGGAGCGGATTGGGCCCGGGCCCGTCGGCCGGAACCGGTGACACCCGTCCCCACGGGTTGCCGGGACCGACGACGATGCCGAGAAAGAAGACGAGCAATCCGAACAAGACGGCGAGAGCCGGCGGGAGCCGCCCCTCGTCGCGGGCGGCGGTGCGCAGGACAAGCAGCGCGGTCAGTGACGCCAGGAGCCCCGCCCAGAAGAGGATCGAGCCCTCGAGCGCTCCCCAGAGCGAGGCGATCGTGTAGAGGAGCGGCGTTTCGCGGCCCCCGACCTGGGCCACGTAGACGACCGAGAAGTCATGGACGACGAGGGCGACGACCATGATCACATTCGCCCCGATCGCGAGGGCGGCCGTGGCGAAGACGAACCGCCGGAGGCTTGGATCGAAGCTGCCCGATCGCACCGCCCGCAGGGCGACAACCAGGCCAAGCACGGCCAGCACGAACCCGGCGAGACTGGCGGTGAGTCCGGCGCTCCCGATCATCCGCCGCCCCGGATCTGCTGCAGGATGTCGGGCGGGATTGTCTCCCCGGGCTTGAGCGGTTCGTACACCGCGGAGTGCTTGATGAGGATCTCGTCGGCCGCGAAGGCCCTGGGCCCGAAGGTTCGCCCGACGAGGACGACGCCGATCCCGTCGCGGAAGAGGGCGGTCGGGAGGAACCGGCTCGTCACGGTCTCGGTCGTCTGCCCATCCGACACCCGGAACGACAGCGCGCCCGTCGAGCGGTCGAAGGTGACTGAGCCTGCGACGACGATCCCGTACAGTCGGACCGGGCCGTTGACCGGGCTCGCCGCGAGTTCGGTCGGCGTCACGTAGTAGACCACCGCGTTCGTGACCGCAAGGCCAAGAAGCGCGATGAGCGCCGCGACGACCAATCCGAGCCCGAGGAGCGTCGCCGGCCGGGCGCGCATCAGCGAACCTGCGGCAGGGTCCGCGCCTCCGCCTCCGCCTCCGCCTCGACCTCCCTCCGGCGCTCGATCGCCGCCTGAGCCGAGCGAGCCGCGCGCAGGCGGCGCCCGAGCGTTGCGGCGTAGACGCCGAGCGCACCGAGGGCCGCGAGGTATGCGCCGGCGACAAAGGCGATGTCGGTCATGACCGTTCGAGCAGCGCCAGCTCGGCCTCATCGCGCGCCCGCTCGAGCTCGAGCCGGCGGTTGAGCAGGTACAGGAAGAGCAGCGTGTAGGCGAGGACGCTCGCCAGCAGCTCCGCCAGCAGCACGTCGCCGATCGTCGGGTCGCCGGGTTGGATGATCGTCGGTGGTTGGTGCAGGCTCCGCCACCACAGGACGGAGAAATGGACGATCGGGACGTTCGCAAAGCCGACGATCCCGATGACCGCGCCGGCGCGAGCCCGGCGAACCCGGTCGACGATCGACGCGCGGACGAGGACATAGCCCATGTAGATCACCAAGAGCAGCGCGGTCGTCGTCAGGCGCGGATCCCAATCCCACCAGATGCCCCACGTCGCCTTGCCCCAGATCGAACCGGTCACGATCGCCACGGCGGTGAAGACGAGGCCGACCTCGGCGCTCGCGGCCGCCAGCCGATCGGCCGCGAGGTCGCGCCGCCACAGATATCGGACGCTCGCCGCGAACGTGACGAAGAAGGCGAGATACGCGATCCAGGCCGCCGGCACGTGGACGTACATGATCCGCTCGACCTGACCCTGCAACCGGTCGGGCGGGACGATGAAGAGACCGATCGTCACGACCACCGCGACGGCCGCGAGGGCGGCGGCGGCGGATGGCGCGAGGAGGCGTCGAAGCACGATCATTCGAGGGCTGCTCCGGCTTCGTAGACGAGCAGGCCGAGTCCGGCAAACAGGGCCGCCTGGGCGGTGAGCAGCGCGGACCACGGCAGCGCGGCGTCGAGGCGACCATCGAGGACCGCGGCCGTCCCCTGGGCGGCGGCGAGCAGGGTCGGCGCGAGGAGCGGCAGGAGGGTCACCGGCAAGAGGAGGATCCGCTGGCTGTTGGCCCCGACGACCCCGGTCACGAGGCCCACGGTGCCGGCGAGCGCGAGGCAGGCGAGCCCGGCCAGCGGGACGAGCGCGACCGACGCAGGCGCCAGCTCCACGTTGAGGAGCACGACCGCCGCGCCAAGGAGCGTGAGCGTGATCGTCCAGAGGACCGTCGTGAGCGCGACGACCTTGGCGGCGAAGATCGCCCGACGATCGGTGACCGAAAGCCACAGCACCGAGAACGCGTCGTCAGTGCGGTCGATCCGATCGAGGCGCTCGCCGACGGTGATCGCCGCGTAGACGATCGACAACCATGCGAGTCCCGGCGCGATCGTTCGAAGGCGCGCCGTGTCGGGACCTGCCGCGAGGCCGGTCACGACGAGGCCGATGAGCCCGAGGGTGAGCGCCCCGGCGATCGAAGCCGGCGTTCGCAGCTCGATCCGGAGATCCTTGGCGACGAGCGCGAGGATGTCAGCCAGCATCGATCTGTTCGGTGCGAACCGTGGATGGCGGCAGCGAACGCAGAGCGCGGCCGTCGACCAGGGCGACCGTGCGCGCTGCCATGACGTGGAGACGGGCGTCGGACGGCGCGGCGGCGAGGACGAGGCGTCCGGCTCGCGTCGCCTCGTCGATGAGGTCGAGGACGGCCGCGACCCCGGCCTCGTCGAGGGCGGCGAGCGGCTCATCGAGCAGGATTGCATCTGGGGCGGACGCGAACGCCCGCGCCAACGCGACGCGCCGCCGCATCCCGGCCGAGAGCCGGCCGCACGGTTCGCCGGCCACCGACGCTGCGCCGATCCTCTCGAGCAGGCGTATTGCATGGGCCGGATCGCTGCGGGCGAGCCGGGCGGAGAGGGTGAGGTGCTCGAAGGGGGTGAGTTCGTCGTAGAGCCCCGACGCGTGTCCGACGTGGGCGACCCGCGGGCGCGCGGCGGGGGCAGCGCCTGTCCATCGAACCGCTCCAGCCGTCGGCGAGGTCAGCCCGGCGACGATTCGGAGGAGCGTCGACTTGCCCGATCCGTTGGCACCGATCAGGAGAACGAACTCACCCGCGCGGGCGTCGACATCAACCTGCCAGAGCGCCACGGTCATCCCGAAGAGTTTCGAGACGCCTCGCAGCTCGAGGCGCAGATCGGCGGCCGGATTGTGGGACATCGCGGCGGGACCTCGGCATTACGACGTGGCCGTAGTATACGACCGGCAGGATCGATGACCATGCGGACCCATCCGGCTGCGTCGCCGTCCCGCACGCTGGATCTGCCGCCGGTTCGAGTTCAGGCGAAGGGCGACAGTCCGCTCAGGTGACAGGCGGGCGCGACGATGGCAACGATGGCGCCGGGAAGCCACTCGTAGGGAAGGCGAGGCTCGTCCACGTGGTCGGTCCCGTCCGCCGGCGCGATGAGGGTCCTGAGGCGCTGCGCCGACGCGGCGGCGAACGAGACACCGAGCCCGTTCCCACAAGGACCCTCGTTTCGGAGCGGGCTTGACGCGGGCTCCCACGTGCACACCATCGGGAGCCGGGGAGGCACTCCCTTTCGGCACGCGACTCTGCCCGTGTGTCGGCCAAGCCGGAGCCAACCGGTGCCCACTCTGCGACATGGCGCCCTCTCCCGGGGTTGCCGTCGGGCGGCGTCGCGCCCTTCTGGTCGGCTACTATGCGCTGTCTATCAACATTAGAACGGTATGTGCTACGCTCAGGCTCACGAGTTTAGAAGCGATAGATGGAGCGTAATGATGCCTCGCACAGACAAGTACCCCTACCGCCCCGACGTGCACCTGAAGTGCATCCAGGCAGCCATCGCGCGCAAGGTCATCACGTACGGCGACCTCGGCACGAGCCGCGCGATGGTGGGCAAGTACCTATCCCACATCACGCATGAGGAGGACAACGCAAGTCGTCCGCCGGTGACGGCGGTGGTCGTGAGGAAGAGCACGCGTCGACCGGGCCCCGGATTCCTCGAGGCGATGCAAGAGATCAAGTACGCACAACCGGGCGAGTCCGACTCACAGGTGTGGAAGCGTGCGCTTGCGGACGTCCACCAGTACTGGCACCCGAAGCTTGACGACGACCGCGCCCAGTGGCCGCGGTTCCACAAGTAGACCGGAGGGTCGCGGACGCCGGCCTGACGGCGCCGGGACCCGCACCTGAAAGTGGCGCGTAGTCCTGGCCTGGCTCCCTGCGGCGATCCCGGCCAGGAGGGATTTAGGTGACACCGGTGCACCGGGGGCCGGGTTGCCCATATGGCAAACGCGGCGCTTGACGTCCGCGAGGCGCCAGCCGTAGATCGACTGGTCGTCGTCGCCGACGAGGAAC